>CAXTXZ010000095.1:0-2462 GCA_964248015.1 uncultured Rhodopila sp.
CCTCGAACACGCCTTCCAGGATCATGCTGACGAGCAAGGCTTGCTGCGCCTGGGCATGGCCGACCATTTCCTCGATGTAGTAGCTGCCCCAGCCGCCCGCCGTGTTGGCCCAGCCGCCATTGCCGAAGGCGTGGATGCCGACCGCGAGATTGGCGGCGGCGGCGGCCTCGTAGATCGGCCAGTAGCGGCGCTGGCCGAGGGGTTCGGCGGTGCGGGACAGCAGCAGCACCTGGGCGAAATCGGTGTCGGCGGCGCGAAGCTCGATTTCCCTTACCGACGCGGCGGTGTCTTCGTAGGGCACCACCACCGAAGCCCGCAGGCGCTTGTCGCGCGATGTCCAGTCCGCCTTTTGCCACTCGTTGGTGGCGTGGCAGATGGCGGCGGACAGCAGCGGGTTGGTCGCGCCCTGGCCGCTGGTCAGCGGGTTCAGGATGCCAAGCGCCACGTTGTTGGGGTCAAGGTGCTGTTCGGCCATGAAGCCGAGGTCGCTGCCGGGGGAGCCGCCATCGGGCAGGTAGGCGTCGCGGCGGCAGGCCTGCGGCTGGCCCTTGGGATACGACGAGCCTTTTTCCCACTGCTGCCGGTAGGTGATGCCGAATTCCTCGACGTGATCGATCCAGCGTTGCGACAGATAGGGATAGAGCGCCCTGCTGACGCCGCCGATGCCGACGCCGGCGGGGCGGGGGTGGATGTCGCAATCGGCGATGGCCAGGCGCGATGCCGAGGCGGCTTGCAGGCCCGAGCGGTTGAGGACGTCCACATTCATGGCGAGGTCTCCCTGTCGTTGAGTCGCACATAGGTTCGCAGCGGGTTCTCCGCCATGATTTTCCGCGCAAGGCCTTGGTCCAGGCCCTCCGGGATCGGCTGGTCGCCGTCGAACTGGTAGTGCGGGTAGTCGGTTGAGAACAACAGCATCTCGTCCGAGCCGATGTGCTCGACCAGGCGCATCACCGAGGCGGGGTCGGGCGGCGCGTCGAACGGCTGCAAGGTCAGGCGCACGCGGTCGCGGACGATGGAGGTGGGCGGGTCGGACACCCAGGGCACCTCGCTGCGCAGGCCCTTCCAGAATTTCGTCAGGCGCCACAGGTAGGCGGGCAGCCAGGAGACGCCGGATTCCATCAGCACCACGGTCAGCGCGGGGAACTTGGCGAACACGCCCTCCGCGATCAGGCTGGTTAGCTGGGACTGGAAGGCGGTGGCCTGGCTGACGTACTCCTCGGTGAAGGTGGTCGGCCAGCCGACCGGAGTCATGGGATGGCGGTACATGCTGCCGGCGTGGATGCCGACCGGCAGGTTGTGACGCTCCGCCGCCGCGTAGATCGGCCAGTTCTGTCGTCGGCCGAGCGTGGATTCGGAGCCGACGAGGAGCATGACCTGGACGAAGCGGCGGTCGGGGGCGCAGCGGTTGATCTCGTCCACGGCCATCTCGGCGTTCTGCATGGGCACGACGATCGAGGCCCGCAGCCGGGGATCGCGGTCGAGCCATTCCCTGGCGATCCAGTCGTTCAGGGCGCGGGCCATGGCGACGCCCAGGTCCTCGCTGAACTGCGCCTGCACGCCGTAGAGGCAGTTGCAGATCGCCAGGCGGGTGCCGAACGGGTCGAGCGCCTGCCGGCCCAAGGTCGCCGCGTCGGTGGCGGCGCGGCCGGTTTCGTCGCGCCAGTCCTGGCGGAAGCTCAGCGGGTTGCGCGTGGGGTAGCTGATCGTCGTCAGGTCCTCGATGCCGCGCCGGATGACGGTGTCGCGCCAGTGGTCATCCAGGTACGGCAGCAGGGCCGCCAGGTTCGGCACGACGGGATGGATGTCGCAGTCGATCGGCGCGGGGTCGGGGAGCACCATGGCTGCCTCAGCCGGGTATTTGCACCAGCAGGTCGTCGCCCTCCTGCTTGACAGGGTAGACGGCGATGTCCTCGTCGGCCGGGGCGCTCATGGCCTTGCCGGTGCGGACGTCGAACTGCGCGGCGTGCAGCGGGCACTCGATGCAGCCGTTTTCCAGCCAGCCCTCGGACAGCAGCGCGTACTCGTGCGAGCAGACATTGTCCGTGGCATGGAACTCGCCGCCGGGCAGATGGTAGAGCGCGACTTCCTTGTCGCCGACGCGGACGCCGAGGCATGCGCCTTCCTTCACGTCGCTCTTTGCCGCCACTCGCACCCAGTCGCTCATTTCGTCGTCTCCGTCATAAGGTTCGGCCAGCATGCCAGGGGATTGCGTTTCAGCCAACCGGCCTGGCGCTGCCCACGGATCTGGTATCCGGTGGCCGACCTTGGCGGCACCATTCCTCTCATAAGCCTGAGCCATGCCTGGGAGGGCCATGGCAGGCATGGCCCTTGTGAAGCTCGTCGTCCTCCCGGGCTTTGCCCGCGCCCAGATCGGGTCCCAGCGCCCATCCGCCTCCTGGGCTGAATGTATCCAGGGCGCCGGCCTGCTGGAAAAGCCTGATCACGAGGAGGGCCAACGGGAG
>CAXTXZ010000095.1:2472-5479 GCA_964248015.1 uncultured Rhodopila sp.
AGAGCCATGGCAGGCATGGCGCTTGTGAAGCTCGTCGTCCTCCTGAGATTTCTGCCTGTGCCCGAAATCGTGTTCCAGCGCCCATCCGCCTGCTGGACTGACTGTATCCAAGGGCGCCGGCCTGCTGGAAAAGCCTGATCACGAGGAGAACTGATGGGAGGCAGGGCCAAGCTCGCTTTGGCCTAAACCATGCAGGGCACGATTTCCGGTCAGATGGGCAGCCTCTCGCTTACGTACGGGTCCATTGGCGGGCGATCCGGCGCCGCCAGCCGGGGCGCGGGTCTCGCGGCAGCCTTTGCCAGCCATTCCGGCCCTCCCGGACGCTCGCGGATCGAGCGGTCCGTGCGGGTCTGCACCAAGCCGTAGATCGGGTTGTCGCGATAGCCCGGAGCCGCGTCGCCCCAGGCCCAGGCCAGGTTGCCATAGGTCGAGGGATCACGCCCGTCGAGGCTCAGCCGGTCGTTGAGGTAGCAGGCGACCGCCCAGCCGGTGCGCGGGTCGGGCGTCATCGCGATGATGCGCTTGGCCCAGTACATGCGCAGGTTGTTGTGCATCCAGCCGTCGATCAGGTACTGCTTCTGGCAGGCGTTCCATGTTTCGTCGCCTGTCTCGCCGTGGACCAGCGCGCCGAGCGTTTCCAATTCGGGCCGGGGATCGTCGGCGTGGCGCTCCAGTTGCCCCCGCGCCCAGCCTGGCACGCGCGCGTAGCTCTCCGGCACGCGCATGGCGCGCGCCTTGTAGTGGAACCATTCGCGCCAGGTGAGCAATTCGTCGGCGAATTTCTGCCGCTGCTCCTCGGTGACGTCGCTTGCCTTGATCGCGGCCATGACCTCGCGCGGGCCGACCACGCCGAAGTGGAGATAAGGCGACAGCGTGCTCGCGCCCTCTGGCCTTGAGGCGTTGTTGCGCGCCTCGGCATAGGCTGGCAGCACCTCTTTCGTCAGGCGGCGAAGCCGTATCAGGACTTCGTCGCGCGAGCCTGGCAGCATGGCGCTGGGCGGCAGCGCGTGGTCGATGCCAAGCGAGGCGACCAGCGCGTCGAGCGCCGCGTCCGACAGCTCGGCCAGCCGGTCAGGCTGGTAGGGGAGCGGACCGTCATACGCGCCGGCCGCGGGCTCCTCGTCGCTCCAGGACCACCAATCCTCGCGTGCCTTCTCGTGCCGGCGGCGGAAGGCCGAGGTGGTGCCGACGCCCTGGTCGAGCGCCGCGGGCGGGACCAGGCAGGCGGCATTGACGGTGAACACGGCCGTGCCGCTCCTGGCCGCCACGCGTTCCGCTTGCCATTGCGCGACAAAGGCGGGCTGGTCTTCCAGCACCGTCGCCGCGGCATCGGCGGCCAGGCGATACACCAGCCCCTTTTCGCGCTTTTCCGCCCGGTCGACATACTGCACGCAAGCGAGGCCGCGCTTCTCGCAGCCGATCGCGAGATCCCGGCTCGCGCCCAGGATGAAACGGTGCAGCCGGTCCGAGGCGAACGGGTAATCCTCGCGAAGCCCGTGATAGACGAGCACCGGCAGCCCGAGTTCGTTCCCGAGCAGCACCGCCGCGTCGATCACCGGATTGTCGCGCGCTCGCAGCGCCTGCTGCAGCCAGCAGAGCACGTAGCGGCCGGCGTTCCGGACAGGGGCTTCGTTCAGCCGACGCACGCGGGGTTGGTCGCGCCAGCTCGCCAGCGACGCGGGAAGGGAGGGGATCATCGCGGGCTTAACTCCCGGGCGCGTGCAACGGTTGCAAGATGGGGAACGCGAACCGTCCGCTGTTTGTTGGACACCCACAGTCGCACCCTCGGCCTCCACTTCCGGCGGACATCCGCGGATGAGGCGAAAGGCTCCGCGAACGTCCGCTTCAGGGCGCCGAAACAGCTTCCCGGAATGACCGGGACGGGCGCGAGCCAGCCGTTGACGGCGCGGGCGTTGCGCCGGTTCCCATGAGCTTCGGCCCTTGGAAGCTTTGCGCGGGCAAGGTTGGAAAGTTCAAGGCCCCACTTCATGGAAGCCCTTTCGCCGCTTGACCCGCAATGCGATGTCCCGTGTTGACGCGAACGCATTTCCGGGAACATCGGCCCACGGTTGGCCACGCGGCCGTCAATCGTGATGATCGTCCCGGACGCTTGGCGTCATTCGGGCAGGGTGATCCGGTAGAACCGCAGGGCGTTGCCGGCGAACAGCTTGCGGCGGTCCTCGTCGGGCAAGCCTGCCGTCACGTACTTGAACTGGGCGTAGATCCAGTCCCAGCTCGCCTTGACGCTGTCCACCGGGTGGTTCGAGGCGAACAGGCAGCGGTCCACGCCGAACATGCCGATGGTTTCGCGGATCACCGCGCCGTTGACCTGAAGGGTCCAGGGCTGGCCCGCGACCGTCAGGCCGGAGATCTTGCACCAGACGTTCGGGCAGGAGGCCAGGGCCTCCATGCCGCGTTTCCAGACGGCGAGTTGTTGCTTGGAGCGGTCCAGCGGGTAGCCGGCGTGGTTCAGCGCGATGCGCAGGCCGGGATGCTCACGGCAGACCTCAGCGGCTTCTTCCAGGTGGTACCAGGGGACGCGCAGGTCCCAGGACAGGTTGTGTTTCGTCAGCAGGCCGAGGCCCTTGCGCCAAGCGGGGTCTTGCAGGCTGCGCTTCTCGCCGCGCACGGAATCCTTTGGGCCGGCGGCGATGACCGGCTTGGTGCGGATGCCGCGCACCAGCGGGTTGGCGGCTTGGGCGGCGATGATGTCCTCGGCGTCCGGCGTGTCCACCCAGGCGTGCGCCACGATGGCGTTCGGCGTGCCGGAGGCGGCGGCGATCCGGGTCAGCCATTCGGTTTCGGCGAGCTGCTGGGCGCGGTCGCATTCCGCCTCGACGTGAACGGTGGCGACGACGTTGTGCAGGGCGGTGTCGCGGCGGTACTCTTCTGGGAGGTAGGAGCGGCGGATGCGGGAGTAGTCGCCGAGCCAGGCATGCTCGTTGGAGGCTAGCCAGGGATAGCGGAGGGGGCCTTCCAGATCCCAGAGATGGTGATGGGCATCGAC
>CAXTXZ010000095.1:5579-9685 GCA_964248015.1 uncultured Rhodopila sp.
GCCAGGGATAGCGGAGGGGGCCTTCCAGATCCCAGAGATGGTGATGGGCATCGACTATGGGCAGATCCTGATCCATGCAGTCCAGCTAAGCAGCGTTTGGCCGGACGGCGCAAACCGGCGGGTATTGTCAACCCCTTCGACATCCGGTGGTATGCGGAAAAATCGGGAGGCTTACATGGACCAGGCGATCACGACGCCGCCGGCCAGCCCCGCTCCGGTCGGCCTGACGCGCGTGCCGTTCCATTGGTACCAGGACCCGGCCCTGCTGGAGCAGGAGCAGCGGGATGTGTTCGAGGGGCCGACCTGGAACTACCTGTGCCTTGACGCCGACATCCCCGAGCCGGGGGACTGGCGCACCACCTTCGTGGGCCGCATGCCGGTCGTGGTGGCGCGCACGGAAACGGGGGCCATCGCGGCGTTCGAGAACCGCTGCCTGCACCGTGGCGCGCTGATCTGTTTCGACAACGCCGGCCACAGCCGCGACCTCACCTGCGTCTACCATGCTTGGCGCTATGACCTGAGCGGCAACCTTGTCTCGGTCGCGTTCCGGCGCGGGGTCAACGGCAAGGGCGGCATGGCCGACAGCTTCCGCCCGGAAGAGCATGCCATCCGCAAGCTGCGCGTCACCGTGCTGAGCGGCATCGTCTTTGGCACGCTGTCCGACCGGACGCCCTCGATCGAGGAGTACCTTGGCCCCGACACCCTGTTCGCCCTGCGGCGCAACGCGAGCCGCAAATTGCAGGTCATTGGCCGCTTCACGGAGGCGCTGCCGAACAACTGGAAGCTGTACGCCGAGAACGTGCGCGACACGTACCATGCCAGCCTGCTGCACGTGTTCTTCGCCACCTTCCGCATCAACCGGCTGAGCCAGGGCGGCGGCGTCGCCGTCAGCGAGAATGGCGGGTGCCATGTGTCCACCAGCCTTGCGCCGACGCAGGCGCCCGACAGTTCCTATGACGGCCTGCGCTCGGTCGACGACGAGCTGCGTTTGTCCGACCCGAACATGCTTGAGGCGGTGGACGAGCATGGCGACGGGGTGACCCAGCAGATCCTGTCGGTCTTCCCCGGCTTCGCGATGCAGCGCACCTACAACGTGCTGAACATACGCCAGTTCGTGCCGCGCGGCGTTGACAAGACCGACCTTCATTGGATTTACCTGGGCTACGCGGACGATCCGCCGGATGTGCGGCGGCGGCGGCTGAGGCAGCTCAACTTGGCTGGGCCGGCCGGGTTCGTGTCTATGGAGGACGGCTGCATCGGCAACTTTGTCGAGCGTGGCGCGGCGGCGGCTCCGAACGGCGAGTCGTTGCTGGAAATGGGCGGGTCGGGCAGCGAAAGCCAGGAGACGCGGGCGACGGAGACCTCGATCCGCGGGTTCTGGCGGATGTGGCGCGCGATGATGGGGAGGTAGCGGCATGCCGGACCTGCTCCGCGTCGCCGCGCTGAACGCAGACTACGCCGCGGCGATCGATGACAACCGGCTGGAGGACTGGCCGGGCTTCTTCACGGCGGATTGCCTGTACAAGATCACCTCGGCGGACAACCTGCGGGACGGCAATGAGGCGGGGATCGTGTATGCCGACAGCCAGGCGATGCTGGCGGATCGCATCCTGGCGCTGCGCCGAGCCAACATCTACGAGCGGCAAACGTATCGGCACATTGTCGGCATGCCGCGCCTGACCGGCCCCGAGACGGCGGAAACCTCGTTCCTGGTGGTCCGCACGATGCGGGACGGCCAGATGGACCTGTTCGCCGCCGGCCTGTACCGGGATCGCCTGCGGGATGACGATGCGGGCTTGCGCTTCTCCGAACGAATTGTGGTTTGCGATTCCTCGCGGTTTGATACGCTGGTGGCGATCCCGTTGTAGATCGCTCCGGCTGGCCTTCAGGCCCGCGTGGCGACCGGCAGCCGGTCGGCAGCGTGCCGGAGATGGCTCAGGGTCGCCATGCCGATGGCGACGCAGAACGCCGGGACCGCCGCCGCCAGGAAGATATCGCGTGGCAGCCATCCCAAGCCGAGAAGCAGGCCGCCCACGAGAGGGCCGCCGATCTGGCCGCAGCGTCCAAGCCCCAGCGCCCAGCCGGTGCCGGTGGCGCGGATGTGCGGGGGGTACAGCGCGCCGGACACTGAATTGATGCCGTGCTGGCACCCGCCGATGCCCGCGCCCGCGCCACAGACGGCGACGCAGAGCGCGATGAAGGGCAGGGGGGCGACGCCAATCAGCAGGACGCAGGACGCGCCGACGCAGAGCAGCGCGGCGATGACCCGCTCGACGCCCAGGCGATCGACAATGGGGGCGGTGAGCAGCGCTCCCAGGATTGATCCGGAGGCATACATCGTGGTCGCGAAGATGGCCCGGCTTGGCGGCAGGCCCTGGGTGTGCAGCATGGCCGGCAGCCAGAACAGGATGAAGTAGTTGCCGACCAGGTTGAACAGGTTGACCATCCACAGGACTGCGGTTCGCACGGCCAGCCCATGCCGGAACAGTTCGATCGGGCTTGGTTGCGGGCCGGCTTGGCGGGCTGGCCTCAGCGCCTGCGACTCGGGCATCAGGCGGATCAGCAAGGGCACGACCAGGATCGGCAGCACGCCGCCGAACAGGAAGATCGCCGGCCAGCCGAAGGACCGCACGCAGGCGGCGGCGAGGAAACCGCCGGCGGTGTTGCCGACGGAGATCCCGGCGCTCATGAGGATGACCAGGCGGCGGGGGCTTCTGGCCGGCGCGTAATCGGTCGCGAGGGCGATCGACAGCGGGATGCCGCCGCCCAGGCCCAGCCCGGTGCAGAAACGCAGCACGGACAGCGAGGGCAGGCCGCCGCTGAAGGCGGTCAGCAGGGAGAACACGCCGAACAGGAAGGTGCAGCCGATCAGCACGGGCTTGCGGCCGAACCGGTCGCCCAGCAGCCCCGCGACCAGCGCGCCGCACAGCAGGCCAAAGCTTCCGGCCGTCAGCGGCGTGGTGAACTGCGTCGGCCTGACGTGCCAGGCATCGGTCAGGGAGGGGATGGCGTAGCTGATCGCCGTGATGTCGTAGCCCTCAAGGAACAGCACGATGAAGCACAGGCTGGCGACGCGGATGTGCAACCTTTCGGCTCGTGGCATGGCCGTGCCTCGTCAGGTCAGCGCGCCGCGCACCCGGTCGATCAGCATCAGCGGATCGGGCGGCAGGGCGTTGCCGCGCCAGGCGACGTGCTGGTCGGGACGCGACAGCACGAGCTTGTCCCCGTAGGCGGACTTGTCCGGGGCGCAGTCCAGCACGGCCAGGGGCACCCGTCGGCGGGCGGCGGCGGAGACAATGCTGTCAACGTCCACGGTCTTGTCGAAGCGGAGAAGGGTGAATCCCGGTCCCAGCCGGTCGTACAGCGATCCGCCATCCGGCAGCCAGATGTGCGGCGTGCGGCAGCCGGGCACGGTGGATTGCTCGAAATCGTAGATCGTGTAGCCGGGCGGCTTTTCGCCGTCATGGGCGATGATCGGCGAGCCTTCGTAGAAGTACCCGAAGTTGAGGCCGCCGCAGCAGAACTGGCCGACATTGATGTCGTAGGCCTCCTGGCCGATGCGGGCGCGGGATTCGTCCCCGGCGGGTCCGGGTTCCTCGATGTTGCCGGGGATCGCGCTGCGCTGCCGCGCCAGGGCGGTCGAGGTGTCCATGGCGTAGTGCGACACCTGCTCGGTGATCGGCATGCGCTCTGCTTCGTAGGCGTCAAGGATGGCGGGCGCGGCCCAGCCGTGCAGCACGCCGGCGAGCATCCAGGACAGGTTCATCGCGTCGGCGATCCCGGCGTTCATGCCGTAGCCGGCGTTCGGCACCCAGATGTGCGAGGCGTCGCCGCACAGGAAGACGCGGCGGTCGCGGAAGCGGTCGGCGATCATGCGGCGCGCGGTCCAATCCTCCTTCGTGATGATCTCGATGGGGAAGGACGGGCCGACGCCCAGGATCAGGCGGATGCATTCCTCCCGGTCCACCGAATCGAAGGTTTCGTTCGGGCGCATGTAGTTGTGGACCAGCCAGGTTTCGCGCCCGTCTATGGCGAACATGTTGGCGCTGCGGCGCGGGTTCAGGGAGGTGTTGGCCCAGGCCAGCTTGGTGGGGGTTGCGTCACGC
>CAXTXZ010000096.1:0-9670 GCA_964248015.1 uncultured Rhodopila sp.
GCGCCCTGGCCTGATGGGCACGCCCCAGGGCTACTCGGCGGACCATCAGCCGGATCTGCCGTTCGATGACCTGGCGCTGCTGCGCCGCCATCCCAAGGTCGAGATTTTCGATGAAATGGCTGCGTCGCTCGCGCATGCCATGCCGTATAACGAAGCAAAGCTGCGGCTTTACGCCCATGCGGATTTCCATGTCACGGTGCAGGGCGGCAACGCGCATCTGCTGTCGTTGTTCTCCGGCGGGCTGGCGGCCATCCTGCACCGGGCGGGACAGGAAACCCGTCACAGCTACGCTCACGGGCATTTCACCTATGCGGCCAGCCCGCCGCCGCGCTGGCTGATCTGCCGAAGCGAAACCGACCTGGAGCGTTGCCTGCCGTTGTTCCAGGACGCCGCCGTGGTCGATGGCCAGGTGCTGCTGCCGCCGGAGCATGCCGCGGCCCTGCGGGCGCTGTCGCCGAAATCACAACAGGAGCCGGCTTATGCGTAGGCCGCCGGCGGTTGTCCTGATGACGTTTGGCGGACGGCATGACCGGATGGCGCTGTTGAAGCACTATGCGGACCAAGCGATGCGGCGCGGCATCGTTGATGAATGGCACATCTGGAACTTTGCCCGAACCGAAAAGGATGCGGCCTGGCTGCGGGCCACCTTTCCCGCCACGCGCATGACAGGCAGCGACCTCACGTACCGTCCCGCCGATGTCCGGGTGCCGGTGACGGCGGCGCATGTCCTGCGCTTCGATGTTCGTGCCGGCCATGATGCGCACCTTGCCCTGGTCCCGGAAGGCGACGGGCCGTCATACGAGCTGGTCCTGGGCGGATGGGGCAACAGCGCCGTGGCGCTCAGGATCTGGCCGGCGGGCACGCGCCTCGACCACAGCAAGCCAGTCGCGGCGCCAAGCCTGGTGCGCTCGGCTCCGGCGGTGCTCTCGGCGCGCGCCTGGCGCAAGGTCGAGGTGCGCCTGAACCGCGAAGCCGCGAGCCTTTCAATCGTTGTTTTGGCGCAAGGGCGGGAGGTGCTGCGCTTCAACGCCCATGACCCGTCGCCAAGCCCCCTCAACGTCGTGGTCATGAGCGGCTTTGGCGGTGAGGCCGAGTGGCTGTTCGCCGACAGCCAGGAGGCGGGTGTCGGGCTTTACTATCCGACGTTTGACAACCGCTTCCATCCCTGGAACCCGGTCTACCACCACTACGCCAGACGTGCCGACGATTACGCCGGCACGGTGTTCCTGAAATGCGACGATGACATCATCTACCTTGACGTCGAGCGGCTGGCCGACTTCATCCGCTTTCGCCGCCAGCGACCGGACTATTTCATGGTCAGCGCCAACGTGGTGAACAATGGGGTATGCGCCCATGTCCAGCAGCAGCTTGGGATGCTTCCCAAAGGCTTTGACACGCTGGAAATGCCGCCTGGCGGGCATTGCGGGTCGCTGTGGGAAAGCGGCCGCAAGGCCGAGGCGCTGCATCGCTGTTTCCTGGCAAACCCGTCTCGTTTCCAGCAGGGCGGGTTTTTCATCCCCCAGGCCCGGTTCAGCATCAATTTCGTGTCCTGGCTGGGCGAGGACCTGCCCCATTTCGACACCCGCTTCGCTGATGACGAACTGGATCTGACAGTCACGGTGCCACGGTTCCTCGGCCGGGCGAATGCGATCTACTTGCCGTTTGTGGTTTCCCACCTCTCGTTCCGCCCTCAGGATCGTGAAATGGATGTTGCCGCGATCCTTGATGCATATCGTGACCGGGCGTGGCCCGTGACCAACCCTAAGGGGGGTCGCTTGTGACACCGCTCCTCCGAGGCGGCGTTACGGATCGGCAAGCGGCACTGCCGCTTGCTGGCCTCGGGTTGAGCGTCTTGCAGCGGTTCTCACGACGCCACTCCTGAAAGCAGAGCATCGTACCATCCGGGCCGCATGGTGAAAGGAGTCGGTGGATTTCCTTTCATGGAGCGATCATTCCGCCGCGATCTGTCCAGCGCCATACCAGTAGATGCAGACGAACAGGAACAGCCAGACGACATCGACGAAGTGCCAATACCAGGCAGCGGCCTCAAAGCCGAAGTGACGCGCTGGCGTCAGTGAACCGGCACGCGCGCGAAACCAGCACACGATCAGGAAGCACGTTCCAACAATGACGTGGAAGCCGTGGAAGCCCGTGGCCAGGAAGAAGGTGGAAGAATAGACGCCGCCGCCGTTGAACTTGAACGGCGCGTGGGAATACTCGATGGCTTGGCACAAGGTGAATGTCATGCCCAGCAGAATGGTGATGCCCAGCCCCCGGATCAGGTTCTTCTGGTCGCCTTCAAGCAGGGCGTGGTGCGCCCAGGTCACCGTTGTGCCTGACAGCAGCAAGAGCATCGTGTTGAGCAGCGGAAGATGGAAGGGATCGAAGGTATGGACAGTGGCGGGTGGCCACATGGTCTGCCCATCGCCCTGCGTGTCCGGAAAGATCAGGAAGTTGAAGTAGGCCCAAAAAAAGCCGACGAAGAACATCACCTCGCTGGCGATGAACAATGTCATGCCGTAGCGCAGGCCAAGGCGCACGATGGCGCTGTGCCCGCCCGTCGCGTAGCCTTCCCGCAGCACATCCCGCCACCAGAAGAACATGACGGCCAGGACGGTCAAGACGCCAAGGACGAGCACCACGTAGTTGCCGTAGTGGGCGGCCAGGACAATCCCGAAGACCGTGAGGAAGCCGCCAAGCGACCCGAGGATCGGCCAGGGGCTGGGGTCCGGAAGGTAATACGGATTCTTCAAAGCCGATGAGGCCGATGCATCGTGCGCGTTGCTGCCGCTCATGTCATATCCATATCGACGCCGCCGAGGAAGCCGCCCCGGCACAGTGGGCGCATCATCACCAAATCCAGCCCCAGTTCAAGCGTGATGCGGCTTTCCACAGGCGCATGCTCAAGCGCCTGGACCGGTTGGTCCGGCGCGTGGCCGGGATGTGACGCCATGGCGCCTAGCCATCCAGTTTGGGCCGGCGCTGCGCCATGGTTCCATGCTTTCCAAGCAGATTCACGCCTATGGGCCTTCCCTCCGGCGATCCGCTTCAGCGCATCCCCAGCCGCTCCGACACGATCCTGGCGCCAGCGGCCAGCGCGCGCAGCTTGGCCCAGACCACGTCCTCGGCCACGCGGCCGCGTCCGGCGGAGGTGTCGAAGCCGCAATCCGTGCCGGCCAGCACGCGCGTCGGGTCGCCAACCACCTGGATCACCCGTTCCAGCCGGTCCGCCACGACCTCCGGGTGCTCGACGAAGTTGGTCAGCGGGTCGATGACGCCGGCGACCACCACCTGCCCTTCGTCCAGGGGCAGGTCCCTCAGGCAGCGGTACTCGTGCGCGTGCCTTGGGTTGGCGAACGGCAGCACCCAGCCGCCGACGCGGGCCTTGCTGATCGTGGGAAGGATGTCGCGCAGGTCCACGTCGCAGTCGTGCGGGGCCTCGTAATTGCCCCAGCAGGCGTGGATGCGCACCCGGTCGCGCGGCACGTTCACCAGCGCGTCGTTGATTGTCGCCACCACGCGTTCGGCGAAATCCAGGAAGTCGCCGAGGGGGCGGTCCTGGAAGGAGACGTGCCGTTCCAGCGCCAGGTCCGGCGCGTCGATCTGCAACAGGAAGCCGGCCTGGTGGATCGCCTCGTATTCCACGCGGAGCGCCTGGCCGAGCGCCTGGAGGTAGGCGTCCTCGGTGTCGTAGTGCTCGTTGCGGAGGGCGGCGGCGATGATGCCGGGCGATGGGGCGGTCATGAACGGTTCAGCGAAGTTGCCCTCGACTTCCGCCAGGGTTGCCAGGAACTCGTCGCATTCCGCCTTGACCAGGGCCGGGTCGAGGTAGCGCACCTCGCCGATCGCCTTTGGCAGCGCGCCGCGGTTGCTGACGGATTTCCGCACGGGCTCCTGCTCCGCCGACCAGGCGCGGAAGCCGGGGTAGCGGGTGACATCGGCCATGGGACGGCGGTTCCAGGCACCGCCGAAACCGCTCATGCGGCGGCGGACATACAGGAAGAATGCCTCGCGCTGCTGTTCCCCGTTGTTGCCGACGTCGATGCCGGCGGCGATCTGCTGGCGCACGACGTGGCGCGTGGCGGCCTTGCCGGCCCGTTCCAGTTCTGCCTCGTCGATGGCCCGGTTTTCGACGCGGGCGGCATACAGCTCGGTCAGCTCGGCGGGACGCGGCAGGCTGCCGGTGTGGGTGGTCAGTATGCGGGTATGGCTGCCGAGCATCAGGCCGCGCTTTCCAGGAAGGGGGTGTAGCCGAACAGGCCGACCGCGCCGCCGGTGTGCAGGAAGACGACCGTCTGGTGCTTGGCCAGGGCGCCCTTGCGGATCAGGTCGATCATCCCGGCCATGGCTTTGCCGGAGTAGACGGGATCGAGCAGGATGCCTTCCTCCCGCGCCATCATGCGGACGGCCTCACCCATGCCCTGCGTCGGGATGCCGTAGCCGTCGCCGACATAGTCGCAGTTGGCGACGACGGCGTCGCGTGGGATGGGGCTTTTCATGCCGACGTATTCAGCGGTGGCGCAGGCGAGGCGGTGGACATTGGCCTCCTGCTTGTCGCGCGGCAGGCGCACGCCGATGCCCAGCACCGGGACGTTGGCGTTCATGCCCTCCAGGCCGACGACCAGCCCGGCGTGCGTCCCGGCGCTGCCGGTGGCGGTGACGATGCGGTCGATCCGCAGGCCCATCTCGTCGGCTTGCTGCATCAATTCCTGCGCGCAGGACACGTAGCCGAGGGCGCCGACCGGGTTGGAGCCGCCGCCTGGGATGACATAGACGGCTTGGCCGGCCGCGCGCAGTTCCGCGCCCTTCTTTTCGGCCTCGGCGTTCATGTCCAGCCCGGCGGGGCGGTACTCGATCTCGCAGCCGAACAGCTTGTCCAGCAGCACGTTGCCGCTGGACAGGTAGTCGCGGTCGTTGGTGTCGATGCGATGCTCCAGCAGGGCGGTGCACGTCATGCCAAACTTTCGCGCGACAGCGGCTGTCTGGCGCACATGGTTGGATTGCACCGCGCCCTGGGTGACGATGTGGGCGGCATTTTGGGCGCGCGCCTCGCCGATCAGCCATTCCAGCTTGCGCACCTTGTTGCCGCCGGTCGCCACCACGGTGCAGTCGTCGCGCTTGATCCAGATCTCTGGTCCGCCCAGGGCTTTGCTCAGGTTGTCGAGGCGCTCCAGCGGCGTTGGCGTGGGAAACAGGCGGACGCGGGGGAACCGGGCGAGATGCATGGACGACCTCCTGAAGCTTTGACCGGCATGGCCAAGCTTTAATTACGTTCATCCAGTGGCATCCGGCAATGTGGCGGTCATAATTCGGCGGACCCGGCATATATGATACGGTAACGGCTGGCGCGGACGGGGCAAGTTGGCGGCGGGCGTGGCACTTATTCGGAAGGCACTGACATGCATATCGTCCGGCGGCAGGCTTGGGAAATCCCGGAACATCTGGTCACGCCGGAGAACGCAGTGCTCCGGCGCAGGTCGCTGCTGGCTGGCGCCGCTGGCATGACGATCCTGGCGCCGCTGGCTGCCCGGGCGGACGTTGCCGCCAATCCGGCGTTCCAGCCGGGGCGCGCGGTGACCGACGAAAAAGCCGCGACGACCTACAACAACTACTACGAGTTCAACGAAACCAAATCGATCTGGCGCGAGGCGCAGCAGTTGAAGCAGCGTCCCTGGACGATCAAGCTTGACGGCATGATGAAGCAGCCGCGAACGATCGGCATCGACGATCTGCTGAAGCAGGTGTCGCTGGAGGAACGTGTCTACCGGCATCGCTGCGTTGAAGCCTGGGCGATGACCGTGCCTTGGACCGGTTTCCCGCTGTCGCAACTCCTGAAGATCGCGGAGCCCCTGGGATCGGCGAAATACGTGGTGTTTGAAACGGCGCAGGATAAAGTGATGGACGGCCTGGGCGCGCCTTTTTATCCCTGGCCTTACACTGAGGGGCTGACGATCGATGAGGCAGCCAACGATCTGGCGTTCGTTTCCACCGGCCTTTACGGCAAGCCGTTGCCGCCGCAAAACGGCGGGCCGATCCGGCTGACCGTGCCCTGGAAATATGGCTTCAAATCCGCCAAGGCCCTTGTGAGAATCAGCTTCACCGATAAGCAGCCGGCGACCTTCTGGGAAGCCATCCAGTCATCCGAATACGGTTTCTGGGCCAACGTGAACCCAGCGGTTCCCCACCCGCGCTGGAGCCAGGCGACCGAGCGGTTGCTGGGCACGAGCGAAAGGGTGCCGACGCAACTTTTTAATGGCTATGCGGATCAGGTTGCTTCCTTATATACGGACCGCAAAAGCGAAAAGTTGTTCATGTGATTGTGCAACGTATCCTGGCCGTCATCTCGGCGGCCCTGCTTGTCGCCGCCGTCGCCATAGCGACGTTTGGCCCGCAAAGCATATCGCTGGGCCAGGGGCTTTACTTGCTCGATCACGGGGCGCTGGACGCCCTGCTGGCGTGGTCGAACCGGGTGTTGGGTCACTGGGCCTGGGTTTCGCTGATTGAGCCTATGCTTCTGCGACCGGCATGGCTTCTGCCGGCATCGATTGGAATCATCTGCTCGGGGCTGTCGATGTCATTCGTTAACAGGAAGACGACCCATCGGTCACAGCGGCGAAGCTGAACAGGGCTTGTTGGCTAGCCAACAGACAACAGCGGCGCGTGGGCGCTGAAGACCGACGCGTGACATCGGGGTGGCGTGCAGGCAGGCTGCAAAGTGTTCCAGGATAAAGGAAACACCGTGGCCCTGCTGAAAACCGATCCGGCCCGTTTCGAGGTTGTCAAGAACGCCTTGCATTCCGCCGCCGAGGAAATGAAGATCGTCCTGGCGAAGACGGCCTACTCGCCGCTCCTGAAGGTGGCAGGGGATTACTCCTGCGGGATCTTCGACAGCGCCGGGAACATGGTGGCGCAGGGGCCAGACCTGCCGATCCATCTGGGATCAATGCCCGATGCGGTGCGCGCGGTGGTGCGGGCATTTCCGGACGTGTGGCCGGGTGACGTGTTCATCCACAACGACCCTTATGACGGCGGCTCGCACCTGCCGGACGTGAACGTCGTGGCGCCCGCGTTCCATGACGGCAGGCTGCTGGGGTTCGGCTGCGTCCGGGCGCACTGGCCGGACATCGGCAGCGCGACGCCCGGCAGTTACGGCGCGGTGACGGAGATCTACGGCGAGGGCCTGCGCCTGCCGCCCGTGCGCCTGTACCGCGACGGCAAGCCGGACCCGACGGTGGAGGCGATCATCTTCGCCAATGTCCGCACGCCGGCGGAGCGCCTCGGCGACCTGCGCGCCCAGGTCGCGGCCAACGCCCGAGGCGCGCTGCGCCTGTCCGAGCTGGCGGCGAAGCACGGCACGGATGAGCTGCTGCGAATCATGCAAGAGATCCTGGATTACTCCGAAACCATGATGCGCGGCGCGCTGCGGAACCTGCCGGATGGCGAGGCGGAGTTCACCGACATCTTCGACGGCGACGGCGTCATCGCCATCAACGAGACTGCCGACGCCACATTCAAGGTGCACATCAAGGTCACCAAGCTCGGCGATGCCATCACGGCGGATTTCACCGGATCGGACCCCGCCGTGGCCGGGCCGATGAACGCGCCGCTGACCGTCACGGCCTCCGGCGTTTTCTGCGCGCTGAAGATGATCGCCGATCCCAAGAGCCTGATCCCGCCCAACTCCGGCTGCTGGCGCCCAGTGACGGTGATCGCGCCGGCCGGATGTGTCGTGAATGCGCAGCATCCGTCCCCAGTGGTGTATGCCAACCACGAAATCTCTCATCGTGTCGCCGACATGGTGATGGCGGCGTTGTTCGCGATCACCCCCCGGACCGTGATGGCGGGATCTCAGGGAACATCAGCGGTGATCACCTTCGGCGGCGTGGACTATCGCACCGGCGACCGCTTCGTGTCCTATGAGTCAGTCAAGGGCGGCTTCGGCGCTCGGCCGAACAAGGACGGCATCAATGCCGTCGCCAGCACCGTCTCCAACATGAGCAACACGCCGATTGAAATCCTTGAAATGAGCTTCCCACTGCGCGTCGAGGAGTACGCGCTGGTGCCCGACAGCGGCGGCGCCGGCGCCTATCGCGGCGGGCTGGGCGTGCGTCGCGTCTGGCGGGTGCTGGAAAACCAAGCCCATGCCTCTGTGTGCTGCGAGAGGACGGTCACCCCGCCGTTTGGCTTGGATGGCGGGCTTCCCGGAGCGGCGGCAAGGCTGGAGCTGATCGCTCCAGGGTCGAATGCCCGCAGCTTGACCAGCAAGGGCGGGTTCCTGGCGCCGGCGGGATCGCTGGTGGTGGTGGAGGCGCCGGGATCGGGCGGTTACGGCGCTCCGTCCGGGCGCGATCCCAAGGCTCTTTCCGAAGACCTGCTGGACGGCTACGTTAGCGTCACGGAATCGCGCCGGCTTTACGGCGTCGAAGCGACTTGAAGGGGAATGCCATGTCAGGACCAGCGCCAATCGTCGCCCAGAAGGGCTCCTATAAAATAGAGGTCGAGGCCGGTAAGTCTTACTGGTGGTGTTCATGCGGCCAGAGCAGCAAGCAACCCTTCTGCGATGGTTCCCATAAGAGTTCGACCTTTGCGCCGGTGAAGTATACCGCTGGCGCCACCGGCGTCATATCGTTCTGCGGCTGCAAGGCCTCCAGTAAATTCCCGCTCTGCGACGGGTCGCACAAAAGCTTGCCGTAGCGCATCATGAAAGCGCGTTATGGCTTGTCGCAATTCGGTTGGGACTGCGGTGCGCTGTAACGCAGCATTCGGCAGGAAGACATACACCTCCAAACTTCCGACGGCCTGTTTCAGGGTTCAATTACCCAATTCAGGCGGCTGATCCTGACCGTTGCGGCTTTGCGGTCGGCTACTGAACACGCCGTTCCCTCGCCTTTTGACAGATCGCCTCGAACTGCCTAGCGACGCGCGACCAGGAAAACCGTTTCTCCATCAGCGCCCGGGCGGCCTGGGCGATCCGTGCTCGCTGCGCTGCGTCGTCCAGCAAGGCCAGAATGGCCTTGGCAAATGTGGACGCATTGTCGGCTCGGAGAAAATGCTTCCCGTCCGTGACGTCCAATCCCTCGATCCCCAGTGTCGTGGAAACCACCGGACGTCCCATCGCCATCGCTTCAAACGCGTTGATCCTGGTGCCGCTGCCGACGAACAAGGGAATGACGTAGACGTTCGCCGCCGCGACGTATGGGCGGATGTCGTCGACGAAACCGGTCAGCGTCACGTTCAATCCCCGCTCCTTGATCTTGTGGGAAAGCGAGGCTGGGGGGTTTCGGCCGATGACCACCGCCTTCACCTTTGGGCGAGCGGGCAGCAGAAGCGGAAAAACCTCGTCAAGCAGGAAATGGATGCCATCGACATTGGCGGGCCAATTCATGGTCGCGGTGAACACCAGCGTTCCGCCATCCGCGCCGGGGTCCGGCTCGGGCGTGCTGATCCCGAAGAAATCCAGGTCCACGCCGGTGTCGATCGCCTCCACGGTGGACAGGCCGTAACGTTTGGCCAACGTATCACGGTCACGGCCGGACACCGCGACCACAGTGTCGTAACGAGCAAGGCATTCGTGCTCGAAACGCGCCATCTTGCGGCTTTGCTCAGCCCAAACCAGGCGCATCGGGCCAGTCGCGCGCTTGAGGTGCCGCTCGAAAATCTCGGCTTCGAC
>CAXTXZ010000097.1:0-9614 GCA_964248015.1 uncultured Rhodopila sp.
ACCCAGCAGCGCCGCCCGAACGGCGTCTCGACATAGCCGTTGATGCGGGCCGTCTCCTTCGTGCGCTCCATGTAGACACGGATGCCCGGATAACGCTCGAAGTAACGATCGATGTATCCCCGCGCCTCGCCAGGGGTCGTGCCGAGCTGCCGAGCGAGGCCGAAGGCCGAGATGCCGTATATGATGCCGAAGTTGATGGCCTTGGCGCGTCGCCTTGTCATCGGGTCCATCGCCGCCATCGGCACGCCGAAGACCTCGCTGGCGGTGCGGGCGTGGATGTCCTCGCCATTGGCGAAGCTGTCCTTCAGCACCGGCAGGTCAGCGACATGCGCCATCAGCCGCAGTTCGATCTGCGAGTAATCCGCGCTCACCAGCACATGCCCCGGTTCCGCGATGAACGCTCGCCTGATCCGGCTGCCTTCCTCCGTCCGGATCGGGATGTTCTGCAAATTCGGGTCGTTCGAGGACAACCGCCCGGTCGAGGTGATCGCCATGGCGAAATTGGTATGCACCCGTCCGGTCTCCGGGTTGATGACATCCACCAGCGAGTCGGCGTAGGTCGATTTCAGTTTCTGCAGTTGCCGCCATTCCAGGATGCGGTTCGGCAGTTCAAGCCCCTGCTCCGCCAGGGCCAGCAGCACCGAGGAATCCGTGCCCCAGGCCCCCGTCTTCATCCGCTTGCCGCCCGGCAGCTTCTGTTCGTCGAACAGCACCTCGCCCAACTGCTTGGGACTGCCGACGTTGAACGGATGCCCGGCCAGCCGGTGGCAATCCTGCTCCGCAATCGCCATGCGCGCGGTGAAATCCACCGACATGCGCCTCAGGTCGTCCGCGTCCACCTTGACGCCGGCCTGCTCCATTTCCAGCAGGACCGGCACCAGCCGGCGGTCGGTCTGCTCATAAGGGACCAGTCCGGCGTTCAGCCGCAACCTGGGGCGCAGGGCGTCCCACAGCCGCAGGGTGACATCCGCTTGCTCCCCAGCATGGGCGGCGGCGCGGTCAAAGCCGACATGGCCGAAAGCCAGGCGGTTGCGGCCCGTGCCGGTGACCTCGTCCCGGCTGAGCGGGGCATGGCCCAGGTGCAGCCGCGCCAGCTCGTCCAGGCCATGGCCATGCATGCCGGTCTCCTGCGCGTAGGAGATCAGCATGGTGTCGTCAACCGGCGTCGCCAGCGGAAAGCCGGCCCGCGCCAGGACCATCATGGCAAGCTTGGCGTCCTGGAAAACCTTCAGCACCGACGAGTCGCGCAGCAGCGGGCCAAGCGCCTCGATCGCTGCTTCGAGCTTGACCTGCTCACCCAGCACCTCGTGCGCCAGCGGCACGTAGCAGGCGCGTCCTGGCGCGGTCGCCAGCGACAACCCGATCAGGCGGGCGCGCATCCCTTCCGGGCCATCGGCTTCCACGCTGACTGACAATCGTCCGGCAGCGGACGCTTCCCCCACCCAAACCCGCAGCGCCTCCACAGTCGTGACACACAAGTACGGCCCGAAGCCAGCCGCCTCCGCTTGCGGCAATGGCTCGGCCGGCACGGCTTGCGGCGGCGTGCCCGGCGCGGCCTGGAACGAGTGCGCCGCAGCCGCCCCGGATGCCTCCAGCCCCAGGCGAGCAACCGTGCTGCGAAAGCCTTGCCGGGTCAGCCAGGCGACCAGGGCCGGCTTGTCGGCGTCACGTTGGCCCAGCGCCTCGATCGGCAACGGCAAAGGGGTATCCGAGCGCAGGACCACCAGTTCCCGCGACACGCGCGCCTTGTCGGCATGCTCGATCAGCATGTCGCGCCGTTTCGACGGCTTCATGGTCGCGGCGGCGGCCAACACGGCTTCAACGCTGCCGTACTCGTTGATCAACTGCGCCGCCCCTTTCGGCCCGATGCCAGGGATGCCCGGAACGTTGTCGGTCGCGTCGCCGATCAACGCCTGGACATCGACCATCTTGTCGGGGGTGACGCCGAACTTGTCCATCACCTCCCGCGGGCCGATCGGCTTCTGCTTGATCGGGTCCAGCATCTCCACGCCCGGCCGGATCAGTTGCATCAGGTCCTTGTCCGAGGACACGATGGTGACCTGCCCGCCGGCCTCGGTCGCGGCCCGCGCGTAGGCGGCGATGAGATCGTCGGCTTCCCAATCGGCCAGTTCGATGGCCGGCACGCCGAAGGCCTCGGTGGCTTCGCGCACCAGGGCGAATTGCGGGATCAGCTCGTCTGGCGGCGGCGGGCGGTGGGCCTTGTAGGCCTCATACAGACGGTTGCGGAACGTCAGCCGCCCGGCGTCGAAGATCACCGCGATGTGCGTGCCGACATGCTCCTTCAGCAGTTTCGCCAGCATGTTGGTGAAGCCGAACACGGCGTTGACCGGCGTTCCGTCCGACCGTGTCATCGGCGGCAGCGCATGGTACGCGCGGAAGATGAACCCCGACCCGTCGATCAGGATCAGGTGCAGCTTCGCTGAAGCGGTGGCTTCCGCCGGAACCGCCCCAGCCAGGCCGGTGTCCGCCGTGTCAATGTCCGCTGCCGTTGTCCGCTCCCGGGTTCAACACGTAAAGCCGCGAGCAATACGGGCACATCACCTGCTCGTTGGGGATGTTCAGGAACACGCGGGGATGGCCAAGTGCTATGCTGCCGCCGTCACAGGCGACGGTGCGGCTGTTGACGTGGATGATCTCGGTCGGTGTCGCCTGGGGGGTGGTCGCGAAAGTTGCGCCTTCCGGCATAGGTGTCCTCTGCTGGGTCGGGAAATCGGTGTAATGATAGCGAAGTGGGGAATGC
Organism: uncultured Rhodopila sp.; assembly: GCA_964248015.1. Classification (GTDB taxonomy): domain Bacteria; phylum Pseudomonadota; class Alphaproteobacteria; order Acetobacterales; family Acetobacteraceae; genus Rhodopila. The sequence continues at coordinate 2,762 of CAXTXZ010000097.1, forward strand.
TTTCAACCATCCTGCTGTGACACATCGACGGGGCCTTCTGCTAGCGGCTTTGTTGCTGCTCGCCGGCTGCGTCGGGCGCCTGGCGTCGCCTGGACCCGAAATAGCGCCACCGGCGGAAACCGCGGACAGCTTCATCATGCCGGATGGCGCGGCTTTGCCGTATCGTGTCTGGCTGCCGGAAGGCCCACCCTCGACGGTGGTGCTCGCGTTGCACGGCATGAACGACAGCCGCGATGGCTGGGAGTATCCGGGGCCGGCCTTCGCCAAAGCCGGGATGGCCGTCTACTCGCCCGATCTGCGCGGTTTTGGCGCGACCCGGACGCGCGGCTTCTGGGCCGGCGCGAAAGGCCTGGTCGACGACGCACGCACCATGGCGGCCTTGCTGCGACAGCGCTACCCGAAGACCCGGCTGGTGCTGATGGGGGAGAGCATGGGCGCCGCCATACTGATGGCGTTGGCGACCGATCCGGACCCGCCCCCGGTGGATGGCTACGTGCTGATCGCCCCCGCCGTCTGGGGGCGGGCGGAAATGAGCGTGCTGATGCGCGCCTCCCTATGGCTCGCGGATCACGTGGCGCCGGGGCTTACGCTGACCGGCGGCGGCTTCGTGAGGGTGACAGCCACCGACAACCGGGCCGCCCTCGCGCGGCTTTCAACCGATCCGCTGACCATCCACGCGACACGGGTCGATGCCATCAAGGGGCTGGTGGACCTGATGGACAGGGCGCTCGCGGCAGCGCCGCGATTGCATGCTCCGGCGCTGGTTCTCTACGGCGGGCATGATGAGCTGGTGCCGCCACGCGCGACCGCCGCCACCTGGGAGGCCCTGCCATCCGCCACGCGCCGAGCGTTCTATCCGGGGAGCTATCATCTCATGCTGCGCGACAAGAGCCGCGATGTGCCGATAAACGATATCTTGGCTTGGATCGAACACCCGGACCGGCCGCTGCCATCCGGCGCGGATGCCGCCGCGAAAGCCTGGCTGGCCACGCAGGCGATAGCGCCCTGACGCCCGCGCCGCTTGCCGCAACGGCGCAATCGGTGCATTGGATTTGCAGGAGGAAGCGACCGTGACCCACTCGGAAGCCGCCAAGGCATGACCAGGGACATACGCCTGCTGTCGACCAGCGCGATCCTTGGCTACGGGTTTCCCGAAGCCTCGCTGCGCGCCGGAATGGAGCGGCAGCCGCACGTCATCGGCGTGGACGGCGGCAGCGTCGATCCCGGACCGCACTACCTGGGTTCGGGCAAGCCGTTCTGCTCGCCCATCGCCATCCGCCGCGACCTTCGGCTGATGCTCAATGCCGCTGTGCGCGCCAACATTCCCCTGCTGATCGGCACCAGCGGCGGCGCGGGCGGCGCGCCTCACCTGGATCTTGTCGCCGGCATGGCGCGTGACATCGCGCGGGAGGACGGGCTGCGCTTCAAGATGGCCCTGATCCAGTCCGAACAGAGCCGGGAGAGCGTCAAGCGCCGGATCGTTGCCGAGCAGGTGAAGCCGCTGGCGCGCCAGCCGGCGCTGACAGCCGAAACCATCGACCGGGCCGCGCGCATCACCGCCATGATGGGGCCGGAGCCATTCGTCGCGGCGCTTGAGGCCGGCGCGCAGGTTGTGCTGGCGGGCAGAGCGAGCGATCCCGCGCCGTGGGCGGCGGCGGCGATCCGGGCGGGACTGCCGCCGGCGCAAGCTTGGTATGCCGGCAAGATGCTGGAATGCGGCGCGACGCCCTCGATCCCGAAGGGGCATGACTGCCTGTTCGTCACCGTGCGCGAGGACTCCGTCGAATGCGAGCCGACCAATCCGGCCCGCCGCTGCACGACGCTGTCGATCGCCAACCATTCGCTGCACGAGAACAGCAGCCCGATCCACCACATCGAACCTGGCGGCATGCTCGACACGTCGGAATGCCGGTTCGAGGCCGTCAGCGACCGCGCCGTGCGGATTTCCGGCATGCGGTGGCACCCTACTACCCAGTACACGGTCAAGCTTGAGGGCGTGGAACTGACCGGCTACCGCTCGGTCTGCGTGTGCGGCACGCGCGACCCGCTGCTGATTGGCCGCCTGGACGACTTCCTGGCCAGCGTGCGCCAAGAGGTCGCAACCAAGGCCGAGGCGTTCGGCGCGTCCCCCGGCAGCTACCAGCTTGGCATCCGTGTCTATGGCCGGGATGGGGTCATGGGCGCGCGCGAACCCGTCATGGGCGCGACCTCGCACGAACTAGGCTTCGTTCTGGAAGTCGTCTCCCAGCAGAGCCAGGACATGGCCAGCGCGGTGCTTGGCATGGCGCGTGCCAACATGCTGCACACTGATTTCCCTGGCCGGTTGTGCCGGGAAGGCAACATGGCCTTCCCGTTCTCGCCCTCCGACATCGAGGTCGGACCGGTCTACCGCTTCAGCGTCTACCACGTCGCCGAACTGGACGATCCGCTCGAACCATTCCACATCCAGTACGAGGCCGTCTGACATGGCGCTGATCAAGGACCTGGCGAAAGTCTGCAAAAGCAAGAACGCCGGCCCGTTCGAACTCACCATCGATGTCGTTTTCGACAGCGCCGAAACGTTCCGCAGGGTCAAGGCGACCGAGGTGCTGGGGCCAGCCTTGTTCGCCAGACTCTACGCCGTTCCGGAACACCACGTCCTGTTCACGCCATACGACGCCGCGTTCGCCTTCAAGGCGACCTTTCCCCGGCTGGTCCCGGCCGGAGACTTTGGCGACACCGACGTTTATGGCTGCCAGCAGCACGCGCCGCTGCTGGATGTCGATCTTCCGATCTGAAAGGGCACCGTCCGATGGACCGCATGATGACCCTGGTCGCGTTCCTGCAGGCGCAGAACTGCTCCAACCTTCCGGGTTCGTGGCGCCATCCCTCGACCATGCTGGATTTCACAACGCCGGAATACTACCAGCGCATCGCCCGCACGCTGGAAGACGGCAAGATCCAACTGGCCTTCTTCGACGACCGCCTCGCGCTGCCCGATCTCTACACCGGGCATCATGCCGATGCCGTCGGCGCAGGCGTGCGCGCGGTCAAGATGGACCCGTCCACGATCCTGATGGCCATGGGCATGGCGACGCAGAGGCTGGGCCTGGGCACCACCTACTCGACCACCTATTACGAGCCGTACCACGTCGCCCGCGTGTTCGCCACCATGGACCTGATGCTGAAGGGCCGGGTCGCCTGGAACATCGTCACTTCGCTGAACAGCGCCGAGGCGCTGAACTTCGGCCATGCCGCCCACATGGAACACGATGCCCGCTACGACCGCGCGGACGAGTTCATGGAAGTCGTCATGGGCCATTGGAACACCTGGGAAGATGACGCGCTTATCCTCGACAAGGCAGGAAATCGTTTCGCCGATCCGGCCAAGGTGCATCGCCTGGACCATGCCGGCCCGTACTTCCGCTCGCGCGGCCCGTTCAGCGTGCCGCGCTCCCCGCAGGGCCATCCGGTGCTGATCCAGGCCGGCCAGTCCGGCCGGGGGCAGGCGTTCGCCGCGCAATGGGCGGAGCTGGTCTTCATGATCCACCACAACCTGGAGGCCGGCCGGCAGCAATACGCGGCGTTCAAGCAGGCGGTTGCCGCCGCCGGCCGCGACCCTGGCCAGGTCCAGGTCGCCCCCGCCTGTTACGTCATCGTCGCGGAATCCGAGGAGGCCGCCCTCGCCAAGCGCGCGGCGATCGAGGCTTCAAGCCAGCCCGTCGACGCGCTGGTGCTGATCTCCGAGGTGCTGAACTACGATTTTGGCGCGAAAGGCTATGACGAGCCGTTCAGCGACGAGGAACTCGCCGGGTTTTCCTGGCATGGCTTTCGCGAACGCGTCGTGAAGCATTCCGGCAAGAAAAACCCCACCGTCCGCGATTTCGTCGAGGTTTCCGGCCGTGGCACCATTGCCGAACACAAGGTGTTCTGCGGCACCCCTCGATCAGTGGCGGATCAGATGGAGGAATGGTTCACCGCCCCCGCCTGCGACGGCTTCGTCCTGGCGGCGACGCACATGCCCGGCGCTTACGAGGACGTGGTCCGGCTGCTCGTCCCGGAGTTGCAGCGCCGGGGGCTGTTCCAGAAGGACTACCGGGGCGCGACGTTGCGCGAAAACCTCGGGCTGCCGCTCCCCCGCGCCAGCGATTGGCACGCCACACGAAAGGCCGCCGAATGACCGCCCTGCGCAGCCTGCTGTTCGCCCCCGGCAACCATGCGAGACGTGTCGAGAAGGCGCTGGGCCTGCCCGCCGACGGGGTGATCCTGGACCTGGAAGACGCGGTCGCCATCAGCGAAAAATCCGCCACCCGCGCTGTCGTCACGCAGGCGTTGCAGGCGCCGCGCACGGGAAAGCTGTTCGTCCGGGTCAACGCCTTGGGCACCGAATGGTGCCATGGCGACCTGCTGGCCGTCGCCCAGGCCGGCCTGGATGGCATTGTCCTGCCCAAAGCCGAGCATGCGCACGAACTGGTCACGGCGGACTGGCTGATCGGCAACCTGGAGCGCGAGCGCGGCCTTCGCAACGGCGGCATCGACCTGATCCCGATCATTGAAACCGCCTTGGGCGTCAGCCGCCTCTCGGACATCTGCCGTTCCGGCACGCGCGTCCGCCGGATCGCCTTCGGCGCGGGCGATTTTACGCTGGACATGGGCATGTTGTGGAGCCGCACTGAAACTGAGTTGCTGCCGCATCGCGCAGCTTGCGTCATGCACTCCCGCGCCGCCGGGCTGGAACCGCCCATCGACACGGTCTGGGCCGACCTGCGCGATCCCGAAGGCTACCTGCTTTCCGCCAAGCATGCCGCGGCGCTCGGCTTTCAAGGCAAGATGTGCATCCATCCCGATCAGGTCGCAGGCGCCAACGCCGCTTTCACCCCTGACGACGCCGCCATCGCCCGCGCCCGGCGCATCGTCGAGGCCTTCGACAAGGCCGAAGCCGCGGGCCTGGCCTCGATCCAGCTTGACGGCCAGTTCATCGACTATCCGATTGTGCAACGCGCCCGCCATGTGCTGGCCCAGGCGGGAGGCCTTTGATGCTCGACGTCCAAGCGCTGGAGGGTTGCAAGGTCCTGGATGTCTCCACCTTCCTTGCTGGCCCGTTCTGCGCCACGCAACTCGGCGAGTTCGGCGCGGACGTGATCAAGATCGAATTGCCCGCTGTCGGCGACGCCACCCGCCGGTTTGGCACGATGACAGACTGTGGCGACTCCCTGCCTTGGCTGTCGGAAGCCCGCAACAAACGCTGCATCACCCTGGATCTTCGCAAGCCCGACGGCGCGGCCCTGCTGAAGCGCCTGGTGGAACAGTCCGACGTCATGGTGGAGAACTTCCAGCCCGGAACGCTGGAAAAATGGGGCTTGGGCTATGACGTGCTCAGCGCGGTCAACCCCCGGTTGATCATGGTGCGGATTTCCGGCTATGGCCAGACCGGGCCCTACAAGGACCGTCCCGGCTTCGGGCGCATCGGCAATGCGTTCGGCGGATTGTCGTTCCTGGCCGGCTACCCCGACCGTGCGCCGGTGACGCCCGGATCGGCGACGATCCCTGACTACATGGCGGGTCTTTACGGCGCGCTGGGCACCTTGCTGGCGTTGCAGGCGCGGGAAAAAACCGGACGCGGACAGATCGTCGACATTGGCCTTTACGAACCCATCTTCCGCATACTGGACGAACTCGCGCCAGCCTTTTTCCACAAGGGATATGTCCGCCAGCGCATGGGGCCGGGCACGGTCAACGTCGTCCCGCACAGCCATTACCCCACCAGGGACGGACGCTGGGCCGCCATTGCCTGCACCAACGACAAGATCTTCGCGCGTCTGGCCGAGGCGATGGGACGACCGAACCTGGCTGACGGGACGCAATGGGGTACCCTGGCGGCGCGGGAACGAGACCGCGCGGCGGTCGACGAAACCGTCGCGGCTTGGACTGTCACGATGGACCGGGCCGAGCTGATGAACCGTTGCGAAGCCTCCCAGGTGCCGTGCGGGCCGGTGTATTCGATTGATGAGATCTTCGACGATCCGCAATACGCGGCGCGCGGCAACATCCTGCGCATGCGCGATCCTCGTGTCGGCGAACTCGCTGTTCCCAACCTGGTGCCACGCCTCACGGACACTCCCGGCAAGGTCAACTGGCTTGGCGTGCCGCTTGGCGCGCACAACGATGAGATCTACCGAGAACGCCTTGGGCTGACCGAGCAGGAGTTGCAGCAACTGAGGCGCGACAGCATCATCTGATGCTTGAGCCAAAAGGCCGTAAGCGCCGGCGGCATCGGTTTGGCAGAGCGATGGCTTTGACCGACGGAACTTTAGCCGAACCACCGATCGTCCAAGGCTCCGATCATCGGATCAGCCGATCATCCTTACTCATAAAATCAATTTGAGTTATATCCGCCAAGGCGTAGAAATCATCGTCAGCACGAGAACAATAAGTTCGATCGGAGAGAAAATGGACGACGAAAGCAAGTGCCCAGTCATGGGCGGGACTGACAAGAATGCAGTCGTTTTCAGGATGTCGAACCGGATCTGGTGGCCAAATCAGCTGCATCTACAGATTCTCCACCAGAACTCTCCCTTGGTCGATCCGATGGGCAAGGAATTCAACTACGCCGAGGAGTTCACGAGCCTCGACCTGGAGGCTCTGAAGCAGGACATCTTCGCGTTGATGAAGACGTCGCAGGATTGGTGGCCGGCCGACTACGGCCATTATGGGCCGTTCTTCATCCGCATGGCGTGGCACAGCGCGGGCACGTACCGCATTGCCGACGGCCGCGGCGGCGCGGCTTCCGGCACGCAGCGTTTCGCTCCCCTCAATAGCTGGCCCGACAACGCGAACCTCGACAAGGCGCGTCGGCTGCTTTGGCCCATCAAGC
>CAXTXZ010000098.1:0-9604 GCA_964248015.1 uncultured Rhodopila sp.
CCATGAGGTCGCCGAAGCGGCCGCGTTGCTCTGTGCCGATGACAACGAAATGCCATGGCCGCAGGCGCCCGTGATCAGGGGCACGGACGGCGGAGGCGAAGATCTGCTCCAGCTCCTTGGGCGAGGGACCGGGCGCTTCCAGTTTCAGGGCCGATTCCCGGGTGAGCAACAACTCGAGCGCGTCCATGGGGGCTCCTTTGGCGGACAGGCGTCCGGCCGTCACGCCGAACGCCTGTTAACCTGCCGTGCCGGCCCGTGTCAGGCAAGCATGCCTCTACTGCCGCTGCATGCCGTAAGGCTGCTGCTGGTATGGATTGGCCTGCTGCATTCCATTCGGTTGGCGCATCCCATCCTGTTGCTGCATCCCGTATGGCTGCATGCCGTTGGGCTGCTGCGTCCCATTCGATTGCATCCCGTTCGGCTGCTGGTCGGGATCAGCGACCGCCTTCGGCGAGTGCGAGAAGCACCCCATCTCATAACAGCCCAGCAGGGCGACAGCGCCGGCGCCGATCGCGATCTTGGTTCCGGTTGACATGCCGGAAGCGGCCTGCCCCGCTTTTGCAACCGTGACGGCAACACGCTGGGCCTGCTGTGGCCCCGCCTTCGCCGGTATGTAATCAACGGTGATCTGGCTTCCGGGCCGAGACGAGCTGATGTAGGCGGAGAAAGCATCCAGGCTTGGAAAGACCCTGCCGTCAAGCGCGATGATGTTGTCTCCAGCCCGTAGGCCAGCGCGCGCCCCAGCCGACCCCGGCTTCACCTGGGTCACCCGGATGATGTCGAACACCATGCCGTTGTCGATCATGCGCTGAGACCGGCTGACCGTCAGGCCCAACGCGCCCTGGTTGTTCGGCAGGTGAGCCGCGTCTTCAGCCGACAACAGCCGGTAGCCCATGGCGTTATCGGCATGGGCCGGCAGCGTCAGCAGGGAAACGGCGACAAGCGCCGCCAGTGCATGGCGCCGCATCAGACCGACCGAGACCCTTCGTCGTCGATCTGCCCATTCGGCGTCATGCCATTCACCACGTTCGGCAGGTGCTGGCTGAGTTGCGACAGGAAGTCCTGGGGCGCCATGCCGGATTGGCTCGCCATGTTCTGCACCTGGCTTTCGCCGAGCACCGAGTGCAACTGGTCTGGCGACACCGGCTGGTTCGGGCCGTTGCCCACCCAGGACTCCGCGATATGGCCCAGGCCGGCCTGCTGGAAGCTGGAAACCAAGCCCGCCAAGCCGCCGCCACCCATCATGCCGCCCATGCCGCCTTGATTGGCCATGCCGCCCTGCTGCTGGCCGCCGCCGCCAAGCATTCCCATAAGGGCGCTCTGTATCGGGGAGGAACCGCCGCCGGAGCCGCCCATGAGGCCGCCAAGAACCGTATCCAAAAGACCCATGTCCATCTTCCTTTGCAATGCAAACTGTTAGCGGTAACGCACGAAGCCTTGCCGGGTTCCAGGCGCGGGAGATCACATGGCTCGGGTCAGCCGGAGATACCCTAGCTTATCGACGCGGCCTATCCAGCCCGGCGGAACCACCGTGGTCGAATCCAGCGCCTCGATGATGGCGGGGCCGGTGATGGCGGCCCCGGGAGCCAGGCCATTGCGCCAGTGCACATCCGCGGAGGTGAAACCGGTCGCTGGAAACCACACCTCGCGGACGCCGGCCCGAGCGGCGGAGGGATCGGAAGCCTGCGCCAGCTTGAGGTCGGGCAGCTTGCCGATCGCGGTCAGGCGCAGGTTGACCAGTTGCACGGCTTCCTGACGGTTGGCATGGCCGTAGGTCTGCTCGTGCCTTTCGTGGAACGCGGCCGCCAGCCGGTCCAATGTTTCACGTGAAACAGTGTTGTTATCAAAGGGTATTGTCAGCTCGTAGGCCTGTCGGCGGTAACGCAGGTCGGCAAACTTGGGCAGCGCCTGCCGGTCGGTGGGCACGCCGGCGGCTTGCAGCATCGCGGCGCCGGCGGCCTGCATCGCCGCGAAGGCGTCGGCCACCCGCGCCGGATCAACCGTCCGGAGGTCGGCGTACAGGGTGCGGGCGTAATCGCGCCTGAGATCCGTCGCCACCAGCCCAAGGGCGGAGAACGCGCCGGATGCGGGCGGGATGATGACCTCCGGGATCGCCAGTTCCTCGGCCAGCGCCACCGCATGCACCGGGCCCGCCCCGCCGAACGCGATCAGGCTGAATTCGCGCGGGTCGTGGCCGCGCTCCACCGAGACGATGCGCAGCGCCTGCGCCATGTTGCTGTTGACCACTTCCAACGCGCCGTCCAGCAGCGCGCTGCGGTCGAGCCAGCCCAGGATGACGTCGGCGTCGGTCACCGGGGGCCGGGCGCCGCCGGCGCCATAGGCCGCCGGGCCGGGATCGGCCCCGGCGCTGTGCGGGCCGACCTTGAGCGCTCCGCCGGGATCGACCCAGGCGATGCTGCCGCCGCCGGCGCTGACCTCCGCTAGGTCGATGACCGGCACGCGGATCGGATGGCCGGTGCCGTGCATCCAGCGCTTGGTGTTGGCGCCGCCGCCGACCTCGTAATCGGCGGTGACGGCGACCTCATGGTTGACGATGACGCTGGCCTTGGCGGTGGTGCCGCCCATGTCGAACGAGATCAGGTTGGGGCGGCCAAGCTGGCGGCCGGCCAGGGCGGCGGCGATGACGCCCGCGGCGGGGCCGGATTCCACGGCCATGGCCGGCATGCGCAATCCCTCGGCGATGTCGAACACGCCGCCCGAGGAACCCATGACGTGCAGCGCGGGAAGGCCAAGGGCGGCCGTGGCTTTCGACAGGCGATCGAGGTAGCCGGCCAGCAACGGGCCGACATAGGCGCAGACAGCCGTGGTGCTGGCGCGCTCGAACTCGCGGATTTCCGGCAGCACCTCGGATGACAGGAAGACGCCGACATCCGGCAGCGCGGCGCGCAGGGCGGCGCCGACCGCCCGCTCGTGGCTGTCGTTCAGGAAGGAGAACAGGAAGCACACGGCGACGGTTTGCAGCCCCGCCTCGCGGATGGCGGCGACCAGCGCGGGGATCTCGGACTCCGCCAAGGGCGTGACGACCTCGCCCTGGGCGTCGATCCGTTCAGTGATTTCGTAACGGAAGCGCCGAGGCACCAGGACGCTTGGCCCGTCCTGGAACAGGTCATACAGGTCGGGGCGGGAGGAGCGGCGCAGCTCCAGCAGGTCGCGGAACCCTCTCGTGGCGACGAAGCCGCATCTGGCGCCCTTGCGCTCCAGCAGGGCGTTGGTCACCACGGTGGTGGCGTGCGACAGCAGGGCGACGTCGGCTGGGTCGATGTCGTTCCGCCGCAAGCCTTGGGTGATGCCGTCGATGACGCCCTGGCCGAAGTCCCGGGGCGTGGTCAGCACCTTGGCGATGCCGATCCGGCCGCTGCCTTCCTCCACCATCGCCACATCGGTGAAGGTGCCGCCGATGTCTATGCCGATACGCCATGCCATGCGCGGTTTCCTGACTGCTTCCGCGCAAGGTGCCCAAGCCAAGGCTTGAGGGCAACCGCCGGCGCCGCCATGCTGCCCGCATGACAAACCCAGCCAACAGCCGCGTCATGTGGTTCTTCGCCATCGTCTACGCGGTGGAGGGCATCGGGCAGGCGAAATCCGGCATCCTCGGGCAACCGGTCACGTACTTCCTCAAGCAGGTCGCGGGGTGGGAGCCGGTGAGGATCAGCGCGTCCCTGGCGGCGCTGGACATTCCCTGGATCATCAAGCCGCTGTGGGGCGCGATCTCGGACTTCGTGCCGCTGTTCGGCTATCGCCGGCGGTCCTACCTGATCCTTGCCAACCTGGCAGGGATCGCCGCGTTCGCCTGGGTCGCGTCGCTGACCGGCACGGCGGCGTTGATCCCGGCGCTGGTGGTGACCGCGCTGGCCATGGCGATCTCATCGACGCTGTGCGGGGCGTTGCTGGTCGAGACGGGGCAGAAGAACCAGGACAGCGCCAGTTTCGTCAACCAGCAGTGGCTGTGGTTCAACATCGCGCAGATGCTCGCGGTGCTCCTGGCCGGCTACCTGATCGAGGCGATGTCCCCGTTGGGGGCGCTGCAAACGGCGGCGTGGATCGCGGCGGTCGCGCCCTTGGCCATCATAGGCAGCGTGTGGCTGATCCGCGAGGACAAGGCGACGATCGACCTGCCGTCGCTGCGCGGACGGCTGCGGTCGCTGATCCTGGCTTTCCGGACACGCAACCTGTGGCTGGTGACCGGATTCCTGTTCCTGTACTACTTCAGCCCTGGGTTCGGCACGCCATTGTATTTCCAGATGAGCGACCGGCTGCATTTCTCGCAAGGCTTCATCGGCGTGCTGTCCTCGGTCGCCGCGGGCGGCTGGATCATCGGCGGCCTGCTGCACCGGTGGTGGCTGCGCACGCTGAGCCAGCCTGCCTTGCTGCGCCTGAGCATCCTGGGCGGCGTCCTCAGCACGCTGTCCTACCTGCTGCTCGATGGGCCAGCCAGCGCGGTGGCCATCTGGCTGTTCACCGGCATGACGTCGATGATCGCGTTCATAGCCACGCTGTCGCTGGCAGCCGACTCGTGCCCGAAAGGCGCGGAGGGCTTCGCCTTTGCCGCGATGATGTCGATCCTCAATGTGACCATCCCGTTGTCCGACACGCTGGGATCGGTGCTGTACCAGCACGTGTTCAACAGGCAACTGACGCCGCTGATCGTTGTTTCGGCCGCCGCGACCGGGCTGGTGTTCTTCCTGATGCCCTTGATGGTGCTCCGGGGCGGGGCCGTCCGGCCCCTTGCGGCAAGCTGAACGACCCTGCCCTGTCTGTTCTTACGATACGGGCGAGGCGACGTTCAGCAGCTGCCGCAGCCGTGCCGCCCCGGACGGGCCTTTCATCGCTTCCCGCCAGCTTGCCTCGGCGACGCGCTGGTGGGCGGACACCGCCTCGTCCGCGCCCGTGATCATCGCCACGCCGGTTTGCGACACCGGATGCGTGTCCGTGCGGAACGGATTGATCCCCAGGCTGACACGATCGCGCGCCCGCAGGATCTTGAACGACGAGCTTGGCGGCGAGCCGGCGAGCAGGCCAAATTGCAGGCCCATCGGCTCGGTTTCCATCAGGTTGGCGATGTTCTCGACTTCCGACAGCGCCACGTCGCGGCAGATCCGGCGAATCCGGTCGGAGACATGGCCGCCGCTGACGATGCCGACATCCAGCAAACGCTGCACCGCCGGCAGCGACACCATCGCAATGATGCTCGGGCGGCGCATCCCGTACATGCGCTTGCGGGCCGCGAGGATGCTCAGCACTTGCTCCGCCATGCTGCGCATGGCCATGCGTTCGGACCCCGCCTGGTCGGCGGCTTCGTCAAACGCCTCGGCCAGGGCCGAATCATAGGCGTCGGACGTGGTCAGGTAGCACAACGGGCCGGCCAGTTGCAGGATCTGGTCGGCGGTTTCCTCGATCTGGCGCACGCGCTCAAAGTAGCCGATCGGACGGTTGTAGTACTCCACGCCAATGCCCAGCAGCGACAACGGCGAGATCTTCAACAGCTCGGCCAGGCGCTTGATCGTGTCCAGCTTGATGACCTCGCCTTTTTCGTAACGATAAAGCGCGGCGCGGGACACCCCGAGGCGAGCCGCGATCTCTTCCGCTCGAAGACCCGATTCCAAACGATAGGCTCGGAGTTGCTGGCCGATTTCGGTGAAACGCATCGACATGGGACACTCCCCTGCCGCAACCTCTGCGGGTTAAAAACTGGTAACATTACTACCATTACGGATACCAAGACCGCCAATGCTCGGAAATTTCTCGATTTCCAAGAATCGCCGTCTCAGAACCGGCGTGACAGACGTACTTTATATGGAGGGCGCTCTAAATTTCAATGCCTTTTCACTGCTTGCGACTCGTTTCAACGAAACGAGTGAGTATTATTTTTCGTTCCGGATCGAATGCGCCGCCAAGCCTTCGGTTGCGGTGATCAGGGCGGAATGATCCAGTTCCGCGCCGCCATGGGCCATGCAGGCGTTGAGCATCTGCTGCGCGACGGCCGTGCTGGGCAGCGACAGGCTCAGCGCCTTGGCGGACGACAGCGCCAGGTTGAGGTCCTTCCCATGCAGCTTGATCTTGAAGCCCGGATTGAACGTGCCGTTGATCATGCGCTCCGCGTGCAGCTCCAGCACGCGCGAGGAGGCGAAGCCGCCCGTCAGGGCCTGTCGCACGCGGGCGGGGTCGGCGCCGGCCTTGGAGGCGAAGACCAGGGCTTCCGAAACCGCCTGGATGTTCAGCGCGACGATGATCTGGTTCGCCACCTTGCAGATTTGCCCGGTGCCGGGTTCTGGCCCGATATGGGTGATGTTCTTGCCCATCAGTTCGAACAGCGGCTTGGCGCGGGCGAAAGCGGCGTCGGGGCCGCCGACCATGATGGTCAGGGTTGCCTGCTTGGCGCCGACCTCGCCGCCCGAAACGGGCGCGTCGAGGTAGTCGCAGCCCAGGTCGTTGACGCGCTTGGCGAACGCCTTGGTCTCAATCGGGCTGATCGAGGACATGTCGATCACCAGGGCGCCTTTGTTCAGGCCCTCGGCCGCGCCGTCGGGGCCGAACAGGACGGCTTCGACGTCAGGGGTGTCAGGGACCATCAGGATCAGCGCCTCGGCTTGCGCCGCCACTTCCTTCGAAGTGGCGACCACGGTCGCGGCTGCGCGGATCTCCTCGGTCAGCGAGGCGCGCTCGGGGACGACAAGGTCATGGCCGGCGTTCTTGAGGTTGATGGCCATGGGGCGGCCCATGATGCCGAGACCGATGAAGCCGATTTTCATGTTGGGCACTCCTGTAAGGGGGCTGAAACGGATGGGATGCCGAGGCCGCTGCCTTTGGCGCCAGGACGCACGACATCTGGAAGCGGCGGCGCGGCGCGGGAAGGCCGAGCGGAGGTTGGGCCGGGACGCGGGGTCAGAGGCGGAACTGCTCGCGCCAGCCCAGGCCGGCGACCGTGTCGCCGGCGGGCCGGTACTCGCAGCCGACCCAGCCCTGGTAGCCGAGTTCATCCATCCGCCTGAAGACATACGGCCAGCCGATCTCGCCGGTGCCTGGCTCGTTGCGGGCCGGGACATCGGCGATCTGCATGTGGGCGATCACCGGCATGAACTGCTCCATGCGCTTGGTGATGTCGCCTTCGGTGACCTGGACATGGTACACATCGAATTGCAGCCCCAGGCGGTCACGGCCGATCGCCTCGACGAACGCCGCGCCCTGCGCCTGGGTGTTCAGGAAGTAGCCGGGCATGTCGCGATGGTTGATCGGCTCGATGACCAGCTTGATCCCGGCGGGCTTGGCCTGCTCGGTCGCCCAGGCTAGGTTGGCGGCGTAGATCGCGGAGGCCGTGGTCATCGGCACGCCGGCGGGAACGATCCCGGCCATGCAGTGCACCTGCCTGCAATCCAGTGCGGCGGCGTAGTCCAATGCCTTTTTCACCGACTCGCGGAACTCCGCCTGGCGGCCCGGAAGGCTGGCCATGCCGCGCTCGCCGTTGGCCCAGTCGCCTGGCGGCATGTTGAACAGGGCCTGTGACAGGCCCTCCCCGCTCAGGCGCTCGCGCAGGGCGGTGGCGGGGAAGTCGTAGGGGAACAGGAACTCCACACCCTCGAACCCGGCCTTGCGGGCGGCGGCGAAGCGATCGAGGAAGGGCGCCTCGTTGAACATCATGGACAGGTTGGCGGCGAGACGGGGCATGGCGGGTTCCTCCTGGTGCGGTTGCCGCCGGAAGGCGGACAATCCCCTTGTCTGCCCGTCCGAATCACGCAACGACTGATCTTGGCCTATAAGCCTTCAGGGCTTGGGCAATGAAGGCTACAGGCGACCTGCCGGCTTGGCTAGGTGCTGACCGGTCGCAAGGATGGATGGGAGCGGGATGATCGCGGAACGGATTCTGATGGGCCTGCTGCTGGGCGGAGTGGCGGTGGGCTGCGTGCTTGTGCTGTATCCGTTCCTGTCCGCGCTGCTCTGGGCCGGCATCCTGGTCTACACCACATGGCCGATCTACGACTGGCTGCGCGTGCGGCTGCGGCTGCACCGCGCCGGGGCGGCGCTGACGATGGTGGCGCTGACCGCTGTCGTGCTGGTGATGCCGATCGGCGTCGCGGCCCCGAGCAGCGCCGACGATGTCATCCGCCTGCGCCGCGTCGTCATGGAGTCGCTGCGCGCCGGGCTGCCGGACTCGCCGTTGTGGGTGTTCGACATCCCGCTGGTGGGCGCGACGGTTGGCGACCTGTGGAACCGGTGGGCCGCCGACATCAGCGTCATGCTGGAGGCGTTGCGGCCGTATTTCGGCATTGTGCTGGAAAATGGCCTCAGCCTGCTGCTGGGCATCGCCAACGGCGTGCTGATGTTCCTGCTGGCGGTTTTCGTGGCGTTCTTCTTCTACGTGTACGGGGAGCCGCTGGCTGACCGGTTGCGGCTGTTGCTGCACCGCATCGCCGGCCCGCAGGCGGAGCGGCTGATCACGGTGACGGGCGCCACCATCCGAGGCGTGGTCTACGGCATCCTGGGAACCGCCGTGGTGCAGGGCATCCTGACCACGTTCGGCCTCTGGATATCGGGCGTGCCGCGGCCGGTTCTGCTTGGCAGCATCGCGGGCCTTCTGTCGGTGCTGCCGATCGGCGCGCCGGTGGTGTGGATCCCGGCGGCGATCTGGCTGATCGGGACCAGTCACCTGGGCTGGGGGATTTTCCTGGCGGTCTACGGCATCGGCGCGATCTCCGGCGCCGACAGCCTGATCCGGCCCTGGTTCATCACGCGGGGCGCGCAGCTTCCGTTCCTGCTGACGGTGCTGGGCGTGCTGGGCGGCGCGCTGGCGTTCGGGCTGCTGGGGATCTTCCTGGGGCCGGTGCTGCTCGGGGTGGGCTTTACGCTGGTGAACGAATGGGCGAGAGCAAGCGACCCGCGGATCGCACAGGTGGATCAATGACCCATCAGCCTTGCGGCGGGCTCACTAAGGCGCTTTGGGCCTGACCGCAGGAGGGGGACCATGTTCGCTGTCATCTTCGAGGTCAATCCGCATGCGGACCGTTGGGACGATTACCTGAGTCATGCCGCGGTGCTGCGGCCGGAAGTGCAGGGGATCGAGGGGTTTGTCTCCAACGAGCGCTTCGTCCGCCGGGACGGTTCGGGCTGGCTGGTGTCGCTTTCGGCCTGGCGGGACGAGAAGGCCCTGATCCGCTGGCGCACCCATGCGCTGCATCACGAATTCCAGGGCAAGGGCCGCACGGACATCCTGGCCGGGTACCAGTTGCGGGTGGGGGAGATCGTGACGGACACGGGGGAAGCCGGACCTCTTGCGCAGCAGCGGTTCGATGTGACGGAGGTGGGCGCGGCGAAGTTCCTGGCCGTGACGGAACGGCCAGTGGACGCGGACACTGCGTTTGAGAGCATCATGCGGCCCGGGCATGGCCTTGCGGTGCGCGGCTGCGCGGACCTGGCCGTTGCCGAAGCGGGCATCCAGAACACGCCCGGACGGCATCGGAGCGTGCGGGTGAGCCGGGATGACGGCATGTGCGCGCGGACCGACGCGCCGCTGTACTAGCCAGCGGCGCGGGACCAGCGGCGTGACGGCAGGGCGCGGAGCGACCTTGCGCCGTGACGATCCCGGCGGAGC
>CAXTXZ010000099.1:0-9536 GCA_964248015.1 uncultured Rhodopila sp.
GCGGCCCCGGGGGTGCCCCCGGGCCGCGACCGCGTCGCGCAGGGCGTGGAAGACGGAGATGCCGAGCATGAGGGGTGGCTCACCGACAGCCTTGGAGCGGTGGACGACGTCCTCCTTGTTGCAGCCGGCCTTGTACAAGGTGACATTGAAGGCGGCGGGGATGTCGCCGCAGGCGGGGATCTTGTAGGTCGAGGGGGCGTGGGTGCGCAGGCGGCCCTGGTCGTCCCACCAGAGTTCCTCGGTGGTCAGCCAGCCCATGCCCTGGACGAAACCGCCCTCGATCTGGCCAAGGTCGATGGCCGGGTTCAGCGACTGGCCGGCGTCGTGCAGGATGTCGGCTCGGCGCAGGCGGTACTCTCCGGTCAGGGTGTCCACCTCGACCTCGGACAGGGCCGCGCCGTACGCGAAGTAGTAGAAGGGACGGCCCTGGTGGGTCTTCATGTCGTAGTGGATCTTCGGCGTGCTGTAGAAGCCGGTGGAGGACAACGAGACGCGGGCGCGGTAGCAGAGTTCGGCGACGTCGCCGAACGTCAGTTCCTTGTAGCCGGCGGAAACCTTGCCGGCGGCGAAGGTGATCGCTGCCTCGGGCACGCCGAACGCGTTGGCGGCGGCGGTTGTCATGCGCTGCTTGATGGTTTGGGCGGCGGCCTGTGCCGCCTTGCCGTTCAGGTCGGTGCCGGAAGAGGCGGCGGTTGGCGCGGTGTTCGGCACTTTCGCGGTGGTGGTGGCGGTGATCTTGATCCGGTCCAGGCCGATGCCGAACTCGGCGGCGACGATCTGGGCGACCTTGAGATACAGCCCCTGCCCCATCTCGGTGCCGCCGTGGTTCAACTGCACGCTGCCGTCGGTGTAGACGAGGACCAGCGCCCCGGCCTGGTTCATGTGGGTCAGGGTGAACGAGATGCCAAATTTGACCGGGGTCAGCGCGAGGCCGCGCTTGATCCAGGGGTGGGCGGCGTTGAAGGCGGCGACCTGCTCGCGACGTTCGGCGTAACCGGCAGTGTGTTCCAGTTCGGCGACCAGTTCGTGGATGATGTTGTCCTCGACGGTCATGTGGTAGGGCGTGATGTTGCGGTCGGTCGTGCCGTAGAAGTTGCGCTTGCGGACGGTCAACGGGTCAATGCGCAGGTGGCGGGCGATCTCGTCAACGACATGCTCGATCCCCATCACGCCCTGCGGGCCGCCGAAGCCGCGGAAGGCGGTGTTCGAGACGGTGTTGGTCTTGCAGCGGTGCGAGACGATGCGGGCGTTTTCAAGGTAATAAGCATTGTCGGCGCTGAACATCGCGCGGTCGCTGACGGCGGCCGACAGGTCGGGGGAGTAGCCGCAGCCGAGCGCCTGGATGAAGGTGATGCCCTGGATGCGGCCGTCCCGGTCGAAGCCGACATCGTAGTCGATCCGGCAGTGGTGCCGCTTGCCGGTCAGGATCATGTCGTCGTCGCGGTCGAGGCGGTGCTTGACCGGGCGGCGGGTGCGCTGGGCCAGCAAGGCGGCGGTGACAGCGATCAGCGAGGCCTGGGATTCCTTGCCGCCGAAGCCGCCGCCCATGCGCCGGGTTTCGCATGTCACCGCATGGTCGGACAGTTTCAGGGCGCGGGCGGTCAGGTGCTGGACGTCGGTCGGGTGCTGGGTGGAGCTGTGGACGAGCATGTCGCCATCCTCTCCGGGGATGGCCATGGCGACCTGGCCTTCAAGGTAGAAATGCTCCTGGCCGCCGACGTCGAGGCGGCCGGAAAGGCGCAAGGGCGCGCGCGCCAGGGCGGCGTCGGCGTCGCCTCGCCGCATGACCATGGTCGGGAGCACGAAGCTTTGCGCCTCCAGGGCCTCGTCGATCGTCAGGATAGGTTTGAGGATCTCGTACTGGATGACGGCCTTGGCGGCGGCTTCCCGCGCCAGGGGCATGGAGGCGGCGGCGACGGCGAAGATCGACTGGCCGTGGTACTCGACCAACCCGTCGGCGAAGATGGGGTCGCCCATGAAGGCCGGTCCGACGTCGTTGACGCCGGGCACGTCCCTGGCCGTCATGACTGCCGCGACGCCCTGTGACGCACGGACCGCCGAGAGGTCCATGGCGGTGATACGGGCGTGGGCGTGCGGGCTTAGGCCGAGGACGCAATGCAGCAGGTCCGGCGGTTCCGGCATGTCGTCGATGTAGATCGCCTGGCCGTTGACATGGCGAGGGGCGCTGTCGTGCGGGATCGGCAGGCCGACCGGGGTGAATGCGTTCATGCCGGGACCAGCCGCGTGACGGCTGCCTCCTTGTTCGTTTCCAGGAAGAACTTCAGCAGGAGATTACGGGCGACCGTGCGGCGATAGGCGGCGCTGGCGCGCCAGTCGGACAGCGGGGCCATGCTGGCGTCAAGCACCGGCTGCGCCATGCGGATGGTGGGTTCTGTCCAAGGGCGGCCGGTCAGGGCGTCTTCCAGGGCACGCAGGCGCAAGGGTGTGGCGGCCATGCCGCCGAAGCCGATGCGGATGTCGCGGACGACGCCTTGGTCCAGACGCAGGCGGAAGGCGGCAGAGACAGCGGAAATGTCCTGATCGAAGCGCTTCGCGACTTTGTAGCAGCGGAATTCGTCGCCAGGGTGGGGCAGTGGGACGTCGATACGCTCGATGAACTCGCCTGGGGCCAGGACTGTCTTGCGGTAGCCGGTGAAGAAGTCCTCCAGCGCGACGGCGCGCTGTTGGCTGCCCTTGCGCAGCACCAGCGTTGCGCCGAGCGCAAGGAGAACGGGCGGGGTGTCGCCGATGGGAGAGGCGGTGGCGAGGTTGCCGCCGATCGTGCCCCGGTTGCGGATTTGGCGGGAGCCGATGCGCGGGAGCCGCGCGCCAAAATCGGGTAATTGCTTTCCCAGCGCCGCCCGCGCGTCCTTATATGGGGCGCGGGCGCCGATCTGGATCGCCTGCGGGGTTTCGTTGATAGCGGCGAGGCCGGCCACCGCGTCGAGCGAAACCGTCAGCGGCAGCTTGCGGCGCTGCTTGGTGACCCACAGGCCGACATCCGTGCCGCCGGCGACAATGACCGCTTCGGGATAGGTTTCCAGCGTTCGGGCAAGTTCGTTGATGGAGCGTGGCGCAAGGCAGCGTGTTCCGTTGCGGGCCAATGTCAACGCCGTGTCCGGCGGGGAGACCGGTTGGGCGGGGGACGACGGTGCGTTGCCGGCGCAGACGGCCAGGGCGGCATCGACAATCGGACGGTAGCCGGTGCAACGGCAAAGGTTGCCGGCGAGAGCCTCGTTCACGGCCGTGCGGTCAGCGGTGGCCTCGGTTTGCAGGGCGACGATCGACATGACGAAGCCGGGCGTGCAGAAACCGCATTGCGAGCCGTGATGGTCCACCATGGCCTGCTGCACCGGATGCGGCTTGCCGTCAGGGGCGAGGTGCTCCACCGTCAGCAGTTGCTTGCCGTCGAGAGCGGGAAGAAACAGGATGCAGGCGTTCACCGCCTGGCAGCGGCCTGCCTGATCCACCAGAACGACGGTGCAAGCGCCGCAGTCGCCTTCGGCGCAGCCCTCCTTGGTGCCGCGGAGACGCTCTGGCCCGCGGAGGTACTCCAGGACGGTCATCGTCGGATCAATGCCATGGAACTCGCGGTCCTCGGCGCCCAAGCGAAAGTGGAGGGTGTCTCTCATTGGGCGCACGCTGCCTGTTAGTTTGCGGAAGGTAAAGACGGAATCAGGCGAGGGCTCCGCCCCTCGACCCCGCCAAGGGGCGACGCCCCTTGGAACCCATCCACGGAATCACGGGCGGGCAGCGCTCGGGTCTTGATCCGGGCGATGCCGGCAATGACATGGGCCCGCTGAACCAACAGGCCAGCCCGGTAACCGTTGCCACATATCAGAAGTGGACTTCGACGCCTATCATTGGGGTGATGGCGTAAGAGCCGGGCAGCTTGGTGTGATCGTTGCCGAACTTGTTGAGCCAGTATTCAACGGCGAAGTACATATCGGGCAGATGGGACTTGCCAAAGGCCAGCTTGCCGACATCGAGCTGGATTTGCGGCCTGGAGAGAACCTCCACGGCCTGGGTTTGCCCGACACCGCCGTTGCCTTTGGGGAACACAACGTTGGCGAAGCCCCGGAAGTCCATGGGCAGGTTGGTGAATGAGAGCGGGAACAGCCAGACTGCCTCGAATTCTGGCGTCGCGTAGTAGTTCGCCGCCTGTTTCGCGAAGCCGTTGTAGTTCCACTCCTTTGAGATATGCACGCCGAGGGTCAGGAAGCCAGCCGGCACATGGATGTGGAAGTTAGGCCCGAAAACCAGCAGCTTCTTTTCCGGGGCGAACGTCGTGTTCTTGGTGTTGAAGTCGCCGCCAAGCTCCAGGTTGATGGCGTCGAAGGGTCCGATCTTGGTGTTGAAGCCCAGGATCTTGTCCGGGCTCAACTGGCCCCGGTAGACGCCATAGACCTCGACAGCGCCCTGGTCGGTTGAATTGTTCGCGGGGTCACGGCCATCCGAGAACAGGGCGTCGATGTTGATGAAGTTGGAGCCGTATTTCCAAACGTCGAAGTGGCCGAAGTTCAGTATGATCTTGTGGATGTCCTCACCCTGCGGCTGGCTTTTGGAAGCGATGCCAGGCTCCTTGAAGGACGCTCCGTAGCGCAATCCGATCGAGTTATCGCTGAAGCCGTCATCGGCCTTTGCCTGGGTCGCGGTAACCGCCAGCGCCGCGGCGAAAAGTAGGTGTCTCAGTTTCATCACTTGTCCTTTTGTTCAACCCCGAAGGCACGTTTGACCGAGGCGACGGCGGCATCGGCACGGTTGCGTTCCGCAACGGGTAAACAGCAAGCAATGTGCCAAGGGAGCAGCGTGGCCTTGCCATGCATTCGCCGTGACAAAGAGCCTGAGTCGGTGATGGAACCGCGCAACAGTCCTGTGGATGATTGGCTGTCATACTTTGGTCATCTATTGCCGCGTGAAATCACAGCGCCGCAAATTGACAACGGGCCACAACAAAGAACCTCGCGCGGGCAAGACAGAAGCGACACATTTAACGGCTCGATTCGCCTTGAATTTACCCGAATGACAAATTCCTGAGCATATTGTATGCAATTTGGACGAAACCGGCCGTCAAGAACGACAATTTGCCGGTGGCATATGGCTTGCGTGTTGCAGGCAGGAGTCGAACACGCTTGGCCCGACTATCGGAAGGCGTTGCCTGTTCATAATCACAGGGAGAGAAAGCATGCCTGATAACAAGCCCATCTCGCGACGCGGCCTGCTACAGGGAACGGCTGCCATTGCCGGCGCCGCCACCTTGGGCCTGTCCGAGGCGCGGGCCGCGAAGGACCTTGTTGTCGGGTTCATCTATGTCGGCCCGAAAGACGATTACGGCTACAACCAGGCGCATGCCGAAGCCGCCGCCATCTTGAAGAAGATGCCCGGCATCCAGCTTGTCGAGGAAGAGAAGGTTCCCGAAACCGATGATGTCTCCAAGACCATGGAGAGCATGATCAAGCTGGACAACGCGACGCTGCTGTTCCCCACCAGCTTCGGCTATTTCGATCCGTACATGCTGAAGATGGCGGCCAAGTACAAGACTGTGCAGTTCCGCCATTGCGGCGGGCTGTGGCAGAAAGACAAGCATCCGATGAACACCGGGTCGTATTTCGGCTATATTGGCATGTGCCAGTACCTGAACGGCATTGCCGCGGCGCATGCGACAAAGACCAAGAAGATCGGCTTCATTGCCGCCAAGCCGATCCCTCAGGTGCTGATCAACGTCAACAGCTTCGCCCTGGGCGCCCGTTCGGTTGACCCGGGCATCACGACATCCGTCATCTTCACCGGCGAATGGTCGATGCCGGTCAAGGAGGCCGAGGCGACCAACAGCCTGATCGGCCAGGGCATTGATGTGGTCACCTGCCACGTGGACGGCCCGAAGGTCATCATGGAGACCGCCGAACGGCGCGGCGTCCACACCTGTGGCTACCACGCGGACCAGTCCAAGCTGGCCCCCAAGGGCTACCTGACGGGGGCGGAGTGGAACTGGATCACCGTCTACAAGCAGTTCATCGCGGATGAGCAGTCCGGCAAGCCGATACCGAACTTCACCCGTGGCGGCCTGGCGGAAGGCTTCGTGAAGATGTCGCCGTACGGTCCCGCCCTGCCCGAGGACGGGCGCAACAACGTCAGCGCGGTGAAGGCGGAAATCATGAAGGGCGGCTACTCGGTCTTCAAGGGGCCGTTGAAGGACAACAAGGGCGCCGTGGTGGTCCCGGCCGGCAAGGCGCTGCCGGAAACCGCGATCGAGCTTGAATCCTGCAACTACCTGGTCGAGGGAGTGGTTGGCGCGATCGCGTGAGTTCCGCGACAAGCGTAACGCCCTCGCTTGGGGCGGCGGCGTCTCAGGCGACGGACCGCTGGTACCCCGTTCGCCGGTCTGCCGAGACGGTGCTGGCGCCGCTGGCCGCCCTGATCGGCGCGGCGCTGCTGTTCTCGGTGTTCCTGCTGTTTCAGGGGGCGTCGCCGCTGGACTTCCTTGACCTGGTGTGGCGTGGCGCCTTTGGCAGTTGGTTCTCCATCCAGAACACGGTGCAGCGGGCGTCTCCGTTGCTGCTGACCGCGCTTTGCGTCGCCTTGCCAGGGCAGTTGGGGCTGGTGGTGATCGGCGGCGAGGCGGCGGTCGTGCTGGGCGGGCTGGCGGCCACGGTCGCGGCCCTGCCGCTGGTCAACACCAGCCCGGTCCTTGTCTGGGCGGCGATGGCGGTCGCCGGGTGCGCGATGGGGGCGTTCTGGATTGGCATCAGCGGCTGGTTGCGCGCGAGGCTCAACGTCAACGAGACGATTGCCAGCCTGGTGCTGGCCTATGTCGGGCTGGCGCTGTTCAACCATTTCGTCGAGGGCGCGCTGCGCGATCCCGCCAGCCTGAACAAGCCGTCGACCTATGGCATCGGCGACGACAACATGCTGGACACGGTGCCCTGGCTGGACGTGCATCCGGGGTTGCCGGTCGGCATCCTGGCGTGCGTGCTGGCTTGGGTCCTGATCTACCGGACCAGCACCGGCTTTGCCTGCCGCGTCACGGGCGGCAACATCCGGGCGGCTCAGTTGCAGGGTTTGCCGGTCAACCGGCTTATCCTGCTGGCATGCGCCCTTGGCGGCGGCTGCGCGGGCCTGGCGGGGGCGATCGAGGTCGCGGCGGAGTATGGCCGGGCGAACGCGTCGCTGAACGCGGGGTATGGCTACACCGGCATCCTGATCGCGTTCCTGGCCCGGTTCAATCCGCTCGCGATCATGCCGATGGCGATCCTGCTGGGCGGCCTGGGCGCGGCGGGCGGGTTGCTGCAACGCCGCATGGGCCTGCCCGATGCGACCATCCAGGTGCTGCAAGGGCTGATATTCGTTTCGATCCTGGCGAGTGACACGCTGTATGGGCGGTTCCGCTGGTTCCAGCCGCGCGGCGCCGCCTGATGAACGGCATCGGCACCGTCCTGCTGGCGATGCTGGCGGGCAGCCTGCGGGTCAGCACGCCGTTCCTGTTCGTCAGCCTGGGCGAGTGCCTGACGGAGAAATCCGGCCGCATCAACCTCGGCAACGAGGGCGTGCTGGTGCTTGGCGCAATGGTTGCGTACGCAACGTCCTACCAAAGCGGCAGTCCTTGGCTCGGCGTTGTCGCGGCGGCGGCGGCGGGAATGCTGCTGGGCGCGCTGCACGGCGCGGCTTGCTCACTAAGGCGGGTCAACGACGTGGCGATGGGGATCGCCATCATGCTGGCCGGCACCGGCATCGCGTTCTATTTCGGCAAGCCGTACGTGCAGCCAAGCGCCGCGTTGCTGCCGGGGATTCCGTTCGGGTTCTGGTCGGATAATGCGCAGGTGCGGAATGCCCTGCTGGTGTCCCCGCTGTTCCTGCTGGGCATCGCGGCGGCGGTCGGCCTGCACTGGTGCTTCAACGCGACACGGGTCGGGCTGCGCGTGCGGATCATCGGCGACAGCCAGGATGCGGCGCTGGCCCTGGGGTTGCCGATCAACCGGACCCGGCTGCTCGCCACCGCCTGCGGCAGCGCGCTGGCGGGGATCGGAGGGGCGTTCCTGTCGCTGTTCTACCCTGGCAGTTGGAACGAGGGGCTGTCGTCGGGCCAGGGGTTGATGGCGGTGGCGCTGGTGGTATTCTCGCGCTGGAACCCGATCAATTGCATCTACGCCTCGTTGCTGTTCGGCGCGGCCGGCGCACTGGGGCCGTCGTTGCAGACGGTGGGCATCACCTGGGGCTACTACCTGTTCTATGCGGCGCCCTATATCGTGACGCTGGTCGTGCTGATCCTCACCGCGCGCGGCGGGCGGTCGTTGCGCGGCATGCCCGGGCAATTGTCGATTGGACGGTGAACATGGCAACCATCTCGGCTGAACCGTACCCCTGGCCCTATGACGGCTCGCTGCGGCCGGAGAACACGGCGCTTGTTGTCATCGACATGCAGGCCGATTTCTGCGGCGTTGGCGGCTATGTTGACAAGATGGGGTATGACCTGTCGTTGACGCGGGCGCCGATCGGACCGATCGCCTCGGTCCTGGCCGCGCTTCGGCCGCGCGGCTACACGATCATCCACACGCGGGAGGGGCATCGCCCAGACCTGTCCGATCTGCCGGCCAACAAGCGCTGGCGGTCGCGCCAGATCGGCGCTGGCATTGGCGATCCTGGTCCTTGCGGCCGTATCCTGACGCGCGGCGAGCTGGGATGGGAGATCATCGCGGAACTGGCTCCCCTGCCCGGCGAGATCGTCATCGACAAGCCCGGCAAGGGCAGTTTCTACGCGACCGACCTGGAGTTGGTCCTGCGCACCAGGGGCATTGCGAACCTGATCCTGACCGGCATCACCACGGATGTCTGCGTTCACACCACCATGCGGGACGCCAACGACCGGGGGTTCGAGTGCGTGCTGCTGGCGGATTGCTGCGGCGCGACCGACGCCGGCAACCATGCCGCCGCGCTGCGCATGATCAAGATGCAGGGCGGCGTATTCGGCGCCGTCAGCGACAGCGTCCGCTTGCTGCGCGAACTGCCGTGAGCCGCGCGATCGGGGTCGAGGCAGCCGGGATCGGCAAGCGTTTCGGCCCGTTCCATGCCCTGGCCGATGTCTCGATGAAAGTCACGCCCGGCAGCGTGCATGGGTTGCTGGGCGAGAACGGCGCGGGCAAGTCAACGCTGGTGAAATGCCTGCTGGGGTATTACCGGGCTGACGAGGGCGGTTTCATCGTCGATGGACGGGAGGCCGCGATCGAGCGTCCGGCGGATGCGGACGCCTTGGGCCTCGGCATGGTCTACCAGCATTTCACCCTTGTGCCGTCCATGACGGTGGCGGAGAACCTGGTGATGTCACGGCCAAACGTTCCGGCTGTGATCAACTGGCGGACAGAGATCGCCGGGCTGCGGGACTTCATGCGGCGCATGCCGTTCAAGGTGCCGCTGGAGGCGGAAGTCGGCGGCCTCGCGGCGGGCGAGCGGCAGAAGACAGAGATCATCAAGCAGCTTTACCTCGAACGGAAGTTCCTGGTGCTGGATGAGCCGACCTCGGTGCTGACGCCGCAGGAAGCGAC
>CAXTXZ010000100.1:0-2807 GCA_964248015.1 uncultured Rhodopila sp.
TTCGAACCTACGACCCGCTGATTAAGAGTCAGCTGCTCTACCAACTGAGCTATGCACCCGCGCCGCCAAGCGCCGGTTTCTACCAACCTGCGCCCGCAATGCAACCCCCTATCCGTCCGCCTGGACTCGCGTCAGGCGGAACGTCCCGGCAGCCGCTAGCTTTCCGCGAGGATCGCGTCCGCCATCTTCTCGGCGGTCATCAGCACGGGAAAATTGGTGTTCGCGCAAGGCACCACCGGAAACACCGAGGCATCGACCACGCGCAGCCCCTCAACGCCGCGCACCCGCCCGGCCGGGTCGGTCACCGCCATCGGGTCATCGTCGCTGCCCATCCGGCAGGTGCAGGAGGCGTGCCAGACCCCGACCGCGGCCTTGCGCACGAAAGCCTCGCACTTGTCGTCGTCGGTCAGCACGTCCCGCAGCGTGATGCCCTCCATCACCAGGTTCTCGATCAGGTACTTCCGCAGCGCCGCCGGCCCGTCCAGCGCCCTGGCCAGGACATCGGTGATCAGCTTGTTCTTGCGGCTGTGCAGGCCAACCTGGCGCACCTTGTCGCTGTAGCTGGCCGGGAACGGATTCTCCGTCACGCCTTGCATGACCGGCGTCAGGTGCATCGCGCCGAAGCGGCGGACGCCATCCATCATCCGCTCCAGGTCGCGCTGGTCCGACAGGAGGTTGAAATCGACCCGAGGCTCATCCGGCCAGTCAGCGGTGCGCAGCCTGACCTGCCCGGTTTCCGAATAGGTCTTGTAGACCGTGATGATGAA
This sequence comes from uncultured Rhodopila sp., assembly GCA_964248015.1. Lineage (GTDB taxonomy): Bacteria > Pseudomonadota > Alphaproteobacteria > Acetobacterales > Acetobacteraceae > Rhodopila. The sequence goes on from CAXTXZ010000100.1 coordinate 768, forward strand.
GGAGCCGATCTGCTCGCCGACCCGGTGCCACGATGTCTTGTTGGTCACGACGGTGAACATGTCGCCGGCCGGGATGCCGTCCAGCTTCGACGAGTAGCGCAGCGCGGTGTAGATATGCCGTCGCGAGTAGTCATGGATGATCCGCGCGTGCGGCTTGAGGAACGCCGCCACGGCCACCGCCGGATGGTCCTGCAACCGCTGCCCCACCCCCGGCAGCGCGGAGCGCACGTCGATCCCCAGCTCCCGCAGGTGCGCCGCCGGACCGATGCCCGCCCGCATCAGGTGCGCCGGCGAGTGGATCGCGCCGCAGGACAGGATGATCTCGCGGCCGAGGAAGTCCTGCGGCCTGCCGGCGACCACCGCCTTCACGCCGGTGCAGCGCTGGCCGTCGAATATCAGCCCGGCGGCCTGCGTGTCGGTGGAGATCGTCAGGTTCTCGCGCAGCCGCGTGCCGGGGTCGAGGTAGCCGATCGCCGCCGACACCCTGCGCTCGTAGGCGTTGGAGATCGTGATGGGGAAATAGCCGTCCTCCCACTGCGCGTTCTGGTCCTGGATGAACTTGTAGCCGGCTTGCTCGAACGCCTGGCCGACCGCCTTGGCGTGCTCCGGCCACAGGTCGGGGAAAATGCGGCGCACCGGGATGCGGCCCTCGCGGCCGTGCCACGGGCCGTCGAAGTCCATGTCGCGCTCGACCTTCTTGAAATAGGGCAGCACGCTGTCCCAGTCCCAGCCGGTGGCGCCCCTGGCCGCCCACTCGTCGTAATCGGTCGGCGCGCCGCGGTTGGCGAGCGGGCGGTTGAGCGACGACCCGCCGCCCTGGATGCGCGCCTGCTCATAGGCGCGCAGCGGCGGCGGCCTTTCATCCGGGTTGTTGTGCGAGATCACCTCGGTGGTGACCTTCAGCTTGTTCCAGGTGTAGTCCGGGTTGAGGTAGGCGGTGCCGGGATAGGAATCCAGCACGGCGGCCGGCACCTTGCCGTGCGGCGTGTCCTGCCCGGCTTCCAGCAGCAGCACCTTGTGCTGGCTGCGCGCCGACAGCCGGTTGGCAAGGACGGACCCGGCCGATCCGCCGCCCACGATAATCGTGTCATACACCATCGATGGCACCGTGACCCCCTCTTGTTTTTGCCGCCGGAGGATCGCCTTGATCGCGCCGGCAAGGCAAGGGCGGCGGGTCCGGGCCGGCAGGCCACGATCGGGGAGCATGGCATGACGTTACACGTCGCGTTGGGACAGCAACGGTACCAGGTGGAGCGGCCCTGGGGGGCGATCCCAACTGGCGGCGGACGCGTGACGGATGTGGCCTGCGATGACCGGGGGCACGTGTTCGCCCTGCTGCGCGCCGATTCCTACGTTGACCAAGGCGCCCACGGTCATCGAACTGGCTCCCGACGGCACCCGCGCCGCCGCCTGGGGCGACGACATCCTGGACGGCCACATGCTGTCGATCGGGCCAGGCCAGCGGATCTACGTGGTGGACCGCGATGCGCACGAAATCGTGGTCTTCGACCGCGCCGGGCGCCGCATCGGCGGCCTGGGCGAGCGGCACCGCCCCAACGCGCCGTTCAACCATCCCTGCGACGTGGCTGTGGCGCCATCGGGCGACATCTACGTCGCGGACGGCTATGGCGCGAGCCGGGTGCACCGCTTCAGCGCCAGCGGCGACCTGATCGCCACGTTTGGGGAGCCCGGCGGCGGGCCGGGGCAGTTCTCCACGCCGCACGGCATCTGCGCGCTGGCCGATGGGCGGGTGGCGGTCGCCGATCGCGAGAACAACCGCGTGCAGGTGTTCTCGTCTGACGGGAAGCTGGCGGCGATCTGGGCGGACCTGCACAAGCCAATGGACATCTTCCAGGACGCCGGGGGGCGCGTATACGTGACGGATCAGGTGCCCAGGCTAAGCCAGTATGCGCCGGACGGCCAGTTACTGGCGCGGTGCCGCCCGGTGTTGAACGGCGCGCACGGGATGTGGGGCGACGCCGCCGGGAATTTCTATCTGGCCGAGATGAACCCGAGCCGGATCACCAAGCTGACGCCGGT
>CAXTXZ010000100.1:2907-9535 GCA_964248015.1 uncultured Rhodopila sp.
CCGCGTCCCCGCCTCCATCACCGGCTGCCCGCGGACCAGCACCGTGACAGGCCAGCCCGTCAGGCTCATGCCCTCGAACGGCGTGTGGTCCACCGCATGGTGCAAACCGCTGTTGCGCACCACCCGGTTCAGCGACGGGTCCCAGATGCCGATGTCCGCATCCATCCCGCAGGCAATCGAGCCCTTGCGCGGATGCAACCCGAACAGCTTGGCGGGATTGGTCGCGGTGATCGCCACGAACGCCTGCAAATCGATCCGCCCCTTTCCCACGCCCTCGGAGAACAGGTAAGGCATCCGCGTCTCCAAACCGGGCACGCCGTTGGGGATCTTTGAAAACGGCGACTCGCGGGCAATGGCCGCCTTGCCCCTGGGGCCTTCGAATTGATACGGCGCATGATCCGACGACACGATGCCCAGGGTGCCCAGGCGGATGTGCTTCCAAAGCGCTTCCTGGTCAGAAGGATAACGGGCCGCCGGGCTGAACAGGTACTTCGACCCTTCCTGGCCAGGGCGATCCATGTCGGCGGCGGTGAACGCCAGGTATTGCGGGCAGGTTTCCGCGTAAACCTTCAGGCCCCTGCCCTGCGCCCTGCGGATTTCCTCCGCCCCTTCCGCCGAGCTGACATGGAAGACCTGGATTGGCACATCAACCAGCTCGGCCAGGGCGATGACGCGCTGTATCGCCTCCCGCTCCACCAGCGCCGGCTTGGCCCAGGCGTGGTATTTGGCATCCGTCAGGCCGGCCGCCTCCAGCCGAGCGGTCATCCAGCGGATGGCCTCGTGGTTTTCGGCATGGATGACGACGAAGGCCTGATGCTTGCGCGCCGCCGCCAGCACCGTCAGCGCCTGGCCGTCCGTCAGGAAACTCGGCTCGTAGGTCATGAAGAACTTGATCGACCGGTGGCCGGCGGCGACCAGCGGCGGCAATTCCCGCTCGATCACGGCGGGCGTCGGGTCCGTGATGATGATGTGGAAGCTGTAGTCGATCACCGCCTTGCGGGCGCGGGCATGGTAATCCTCCATGCGTTCGGCGATGCCGTGGCCCTTGAACTGCGGCGAGAAACAGATCACGCAGGTGGTGCCGCCAAACGCCGCCGATGTCGTGGCGCTCTCGAACGTGTCGGCGTTGGCGGTGCCGTCGGCGCGCGGCTGCTCGATATGGCAATGGCTGTCGACGCCGCCGGGCATGACCAGCTTGCCGGTCGCGTCGATCTCGCGTTCAGCCGGCCCCAGCGCGCTGCCCAACGCGGCGATCTTGCCGCCGTGGATGCCGACGTCGCACAAGCTGCTGTCCGTCGCGGTCACCACGGTGCCGTTGCGGATGATCAGGTCGTAGGGCGCCATGGCAGTGTCTCCGGGCAGTGGTTCCCCTAGCCTACCGAGCCCCCAGGCAAGTGGGAACCCAAGGGTGAACGCTCTGCGACAGGGCAATGCGACAGGATCATCCGGCCCATGATTTGCCTGCCGCTTCTGCCGCATGAACCCTTTGGCGCGCAGGATGGGCCGATGCGCAAGGCATCTCGGAACGAGATTCGCCAAATCCGGCCAAAGAATCGCAAGGCCGTTCTATTTGCCCCGCAAAGTAATTCGGACGGATGGCAGGTTTTGACTGCTTCGTAATGATGGTCCCGTGACCCGGCGGCATCACGCCATGCGCGGGAACCAAAGACCCGGATGCGATGCACGAAAATGGCGGATGGAGCGCCTGTTTGGCGATGAACGCTGGCTTGTCGGCGGCGCCAGCCAAACAATGAACCTGGCCACATGTTTCTTGTTATGTTCGCGATGTCATGCAGAGCAGGCGCGCCTGAGCGCTAAAATACAAACATGACACTTTGCGCATTGTCACACTGTCTACTGTCCACCATATGTAAACTGCGCTATACGTCTACCAGACGGGACGTCTCCGTCCGCAGGAGGCTAACATCACTACATCCGTGTTTTCGGGCGTCAACCTCACACAGCCCGATGTCACCCTTCGTCTCGACATGGACGGCGTTATCCAGGACGCGACCCTGTCGAACGACGTTTCCACCGAATCGGTGGAGGCATGGCGAGGGCGACCATGGATCGAAACCGTGGCCGACGTCGGCGAAAGCAAGGTCATGCGCATGCTGGAAGATGCCCGCGAGGGCGGCGTCTCCGCCTTCCGGCAGATCAACCAGCGCTTTCCCAGCGGCCTGGAGCTGCCGATGGAGTACACCACCGTCCGCCTGGGCGGGAAATCCGGCCTTCTCGCCATCGGCCGGAACCTGAAGGCGGTCGCTGAGCTGCAATCCCGCCTGGTCGCGGCCCAGCAGGCGATGGAGCAGGATTACTGGAAGCTGCGGGAAGTCGAGACCCGCTACCGCCTGCTGTTCGACTCCTCGAACGAAGCCGTGCTGCTGCTCAGCGCCGACATGCTGCGCATCGTCGAGGCCAATCCCGCCGCCATCCGCGCCCTTGGCCTGGCCCGTGGCCGCGACCTGCTGCCGGAAATGAGCGTCGAGGAACGCGAGCCCTTCCAGGCCATGCTGGGCCGCGTGCGGCAAAGTGGCCGCTCGCCCGGAACGCTCCTGCACCTGGGGCCGGGACACGAGGCCTGGATCGCGCGCGCCTCGCTGATGACCAGCGAACCCGGTTTGATCTTCCTGGTCCAGCTCGCCCCCGCCAGCGGCAACCAGCCGCGGGAGCGGCGGCCCGACCAGACCTCGCTTGACGAGTTCGTCGAACGCCTGCCCGATGGCTTTGTCGTCATCGACCGCGATGGCCTGGTCCGTCGCGGCAACCGCGCCTTCCTCGATCTGGTCCAGGTCGGCGCCGAGGGCGCGGCGCTAGGCGAACGGCTGGCCCGCTGGCTGTCGCGTCCGGGCGCCGACCTGTCCGTGCTGCTGGCGAACCTCAGCCGCCATGGCGCCGTGCGGCTGTTCGCCACCAGCATCCAGGGGGAACTGGGCGGCGAGACCGAGGTGGAGATTTCCGCCATCGGCAACCCCGCAACGCGTCCGGCCTACGTGGCATTGCTGATCCGCGATGTTGGTCGTAGGATCGCTGTCACCGACGGCGAGGCCACCTTGCAGGCGGCGCTTTCGGCGATCATTGAGCAGACGGAAAAAAGCTCGCTGAAAGTCCTTGTCAGGGACACTGTCGAACTCGTTGAACGGCACTATATCGGTGCGGCGCTCGATCTATCGGAGGGGAACCGGACAGCCGCGGCGGAAATTCTCGGCCTGAGCCGACAAGGATTTTACAAAAAACTGGCGCAATACGAGATGGAAGGGCACGCCCGCTTGGGTCCGGACATCGACAAATAAATCAAAACCACCAGGAGGGTCGCCTTGCTGACGCGTGCTATCTCGACGCCGGCATTCGGGGAAGCAGACCTATCTAACTGTGAACGCGAACAAATACACCTTGCGGGATCAATCCAGCCACACGGCGCGCTCCTTCTCCTGCGGGAGCCTGATATCACCGTCGTCCAGGCCTCCGCGAACGCCGCCCCCTTCCTTAACATCGCGGGCGACATCATCGGCCTCCGCCTGCAAGACATCCCGGGCGATCTCGCTGAACGGCTCCAGCCGCATCTCGCCGACCCGCTGCATGATGTCCCGCGCGGCATCCGCTGCCACATCGGCGAACCGCCCGAAGCCTTCGACGGCCTGCTGCACCGGGCGTCCGGGGGCGGGCTGATCCTGGAACTGGAACGCGCCGGACCCCCGGCCGACCTGTCAAGCCAGCTTGAGCACGGCCTCCAGACGATCATCCAGTCGGCGTCCCTGCGCGCGCTGTGCGATGAGGCCGCCCGCATCTTCAGGGCGCTCGCCGGCTATGACCGCGTCATGGTCTACCGTTTCGACGACCAGGGCCACGGCGAGGTTCTCTCGGAAGAGCGCCAGCCTGGGCTGGAACCCCTGCTGGGCAACCGCTATCCCGCCTCCGACATCCCCTATATCGCGCGTCGCCTGTATGAACGGAACCGTGTCCGCGTCCTGATGGACGTCGAGTACGCGCCGGCGCCCCTGGCGCCGAAGCTGTCGCCCATCACCGGCGCGGAACTGGACATGTCGCTGTGCGTCCTGCGCAGCTCCTCCCCGATCCATGTGCAGTACCTGAAAAACATGGGCGTGCGGGCGACGCTGGTTGTCTCCATCATGGTCAGCGGCAGGCTCTGGGGCCTGGTGTCCTGCCATCATTACGCCCCGCGCTTCATCCACTTCGAAATGCGCGCCGTTTGCGAGCTGCTGGCCGAAGCGATGGCCACGCGCATATCGGCGCTGGAAAGCTTCTCCCAGGCGCAGGCCGAACTGTCGGTCCGCCGCCTGGAGCAGCGCATGATCCGCGCGATCTCCCACGAGGGCGACTGGCGCGCCGCCTTGTTCGACGGGTCAACGACCTTGCTCGATCCGCTCCAGGCAACCGGCGCGGCCCTGCTGTTCGAGGGCGAGGTGCGCACGGTCGGCGAGGTGCCCGCGACGCTGGCGTTGCGGGAAATCGCCCGCTGGCTGGACACCCGGCCGCGCAACGACGTGATCGCGACCGCTTCCCTTGTCTACGATGCCCCGCAGTTCGAGCTGCTGACGCCGATCGCCAGCGGTTTGCTGGCCACCCCGGTTTCCACCGCGCCCGGCGAGTACCTGATCTGGCTGCGCCCGGAGCGCGTGCGCACCGTCACCTGGGGCGGCAACCCGTTCAAGCCCGCTCGGCCTGGCGACGACGCGTCGATCCTGTCGCCTCGGCGCTCGTTCGCGCAGTGGCACCAGCTTGTCGAAGGCACCGCCGACGCCTGGAGCGAGGCCGACATCGCCGCCGCCCGGCTGGTCGGCGACACGGTCAGCGACGTCATCATCCAGTTCCGCTCGGTGCGCCTCCTGCTGGCCGAGGACCAGCTCAACCAGGTCCGCCGCGAGGTCGAGCATTCCGCCCTCGCCGTCGTTGTCGCCGACACGGACGGCCGCATCCTCAAGATGAACGAAGCCTTCGGCGCCTTCCTGCCGGAGCGCCTGCCCCCGCCCGAGCGCGTGGACGACCTGCTGCCGCTGTTCTCCGCCCCCGTGGAGCTGCGGCGGCGGCTGGATGACCTGAAGGAAAACCGCCGGCCATGGCGCGGCGAGGTGGAGATCAGCGGCCCCGGCAACGCGATGACCCCGCTTTTGCTGCGCGCCGACCCGGTTTTCGCCACGCTCGACCGCACCCTTGGCTTCGTGCTGCTGTTCACCGACCTGACCGAGCGCAAGGCCGCCGAAGCCGCCCGGCGCAGCTTCCAGCACGACCTGCTTGAGCAACGCTCGACGATGTCCGGACGGCTCGACACCAGGACCGACTTGCAGTTCCGCAACCTGCTCTCGAAGATCACCGAGAACGCGCAGCTTGCCGCCCTGGAAATCGCCGACCGCGTCGATCCGGCGCGCATGCCGCAGATGCTGGAATCGTTGCGCGCCTCCGTCGCCCGCACCGCCGAGGTGTTGCGCTACCTGCTCTGGCACGCCGCGCGGCGGCCAAAAAGCTGGAGGCTGGATGCCGGCGACATGTCACGCCCGGACGACATGCCAGGGGACGGCTGACCCCTGGCATTGACGGTCGCCGATCCGGCGTAGCAAACACCCCCGCGTCATGATCGGTCCCCAGGCCGCGGCCTGGCGGGCCTCCCCCCTGGCCCGGCTGCGAAGCCCCTGGACAAGCCCGTCCAAAACGGCAAAGGGATCTCGACTGGAGAAATTGCTCTGATGGTTCGGCTCGTCTTTCCTTTCGCCGCCATCGTCGGCCAGGAAGATATGAAACGCGCGATCCTGGTTGCCGCCGTGGACCAGGGGATCGGCGGCGTGCTGGTGTTCGGCGATCGCGGCACAGGCAAATCCACGACGGTGCGCGCGCTGGCGGCGCTGCTGCCGCCGATGAAGGTGGTGCAAGGCTGCCGCTACGGCTGCGATCCCGCCACGCCCGATCTCTGGTGCGCCGACTGCCGCGCGGCGACGGGAAAGCCGAAAACCGCCGCTGCCCCGGTGCCGGTGGTGGACCTGCCCCTCGGCGCCACCGAGGACCGCGTCGTCGGCGCCCTGGACCTCGAACGCGCCCTGGCCGGCGCCAAGGTGTTCGAGCCCGGCCTGCTGGCCCGCGCCAACCGCGGCTTCCTCTACATCGACGAGGTGAACCTGCTGGAGGACCACCTCGTGGACCTCCTGCTGGACGCGGCGGCCTCCGGCGAGAACGTGGTCGAGCGGGAGGGTCTCAGCGTCCGTCACCCGGCGCGCTTCGTCCTGATCGGCAGCGGCAACCCCGAGGAGGGCGAGCTGCGCCCGCAGTTCCTGGACCGCTTCGGTTTGTCCGTCGAGGTGGGGACGCCGGGCGATCTCGCGACGCGGATCGAGGTCGTGCGCAGGCGCGACCAGTTCGAGCGCGAGCCGGCCGCCTTCGCGGCGCGTTGGGGGCGGGAGGACGCGGCCCTGCGCCGCCGCGTGACCGCCGCCCGCGCCGGGCTGCGGCGGGTGGCGGTGCCGGACTTCGCCCTGGAGCGCGCGGCGCGGCTCTGCATGGCGCTCGGGACGGACGGCCTGCGCGGCGAGATGACCTTGGTCCGCGCCGCGCGCGCCGTGGCGAGCTTCGAGGGCGATGCGGCCGTGGGGGCCGCCCCTCGTCGCCGCCTCGCCGCCCC
>CAXTXZ010000101.1:0-9511 GCA_964248015.1 uncultured Rhodopila sp.
GATCTGGCGCCGACGCTTGCGCCCGATGACCCTAGGCTGATCAGCGCCGAGGCGCGTCTGACCGATGCGCATGTCCAGGCGGTGAAGGCGCTGGACCGCCCTGCCGACCTGCTGGGATTTCACGGCCAGACAATCCTGCACCAGCCGGATTTCCAGCGCACCTGGCAAATCGGTGACGCGGCGGCGCTGGCTCGGCGGACGGGTGTGCGGGTGGCATATGATTTTCGCTCCGCCGATGTGGCGGCGGGCGGCCAGGGAGCGCCGCTGGCTCCGGTCTATCATGCGGCGCTGGCCGAGGCTTTGCCCAAGCCGTTGGCGATACTGAACATAGGCGGCGTGGCCAATGTCACCTGGATCGGGAAGGATGGCACGCTTCTCGCATTTGACACTGGCCCCGGTAACGCCCTGCTCGATGACTGGGCCGCGCGGCATGCCGGCCAGGCATTTGACCAAGGGGGCCTGCTGGCCCGGGCCGGCCGGATCGATCCCGCCGTGCTGGAGCGTCTGATGGCGCATCGCTATTTCACGCTGCCCGCGCCGAAATCCCTGGACCGTCTCGATTTCACGGCGTCAGTGGCCGAAAGCGGGTTGAACAGCCTTTCGCCGCCCGACGGCGCGGCAACCTTGGCGGCATTCACGGTTGCAGCCATTGCGCGCGCGGTTTTTCCGGCGAGGCCGGTTCGCTGGCTTGTTTGTGGCGGCGGACGGCACAATCCAGTGTTGATGGAGGGCCTGCGCCGAGCCTTCAGCATGCCGGTGGAACCGGTTGAAGCTGTCGGGTGGAAGGGAGACACCTTGGAAGCGCAATGCTTCGGCTTCCTGGCCGCTCGGATGGTTGCTGGGTTGCCACTCAGCTTTCCAACGACGACGGGCGTGCCGCAGCCACTTGCCGGTGGGCGCTTTATCGATCCTTGACTGGCGGCACTACAATTGGTCCCCGGCTACAGCGGCCCTGGACAATCATACAAAAGGGCCAGCAGCGTGAAAGTCTCTGCCGGCCCTCCAGGATCAATCGGCCGCAAGCGCCATCTGCTTGCGCGCAATGGCCTTGCCGCAGAAATCCTCGACCGCTTCCGCCACGGCGTCGGCATGGCGTGCAAACACATGATCGGCACCGTTGAAGACGCGGAAATCAACGTGCACGCCCTTCTGGGTGTTCAGCTTGTCGACCAGCTTGCGCACCGCCGGTTCCGGAACAAGCTCATCGGCGTCGCCGTGCAGCATCAGGCCGCCGCACGGACAAGGCGCCAGGAAACCAAAGTCATAATGGTTTGCCGGCGGCGCGACGCTGACCCAGCCGGAAATTTCCGGTCGTCGCATCAGGAGTTGCATCCCAATAAACGCGCCAAAGGAATAGCCGGCGATCCAAAGCCCGCCATGGCCTGGATTAACCGCCTGCATCCAGTCAAGCGCGGCGGCGGCGTCGCCGATTTCACCAATGCCGCCGTCATACCGGCCCTGGCTGCGCCCGACGCCACGAAAGTTGAACCGCATGACGGAACATCCAAGCTTCTGAAAGGCCTGGTACATGGAATAAGTGATGCGGTTGTTCATGGTTCCGCCGTGCAGCGGATGCGGATGCAGGATAAGGGCGACGGGCGCTCCCGCTTCCTTTGAGTGATGGTAACGACCTTCAAGCCGGCCGTCTGGGCCGGCGAACATGACCTCGGGCATGATATCAGCTAACCTGTTTCCTGTCCCACCGGCAGCACATGCCGCGAAGCCACCGCGGCTTCGGGCACCCTGCCGGGCCTTCCCACATGCGAACCAGGACGTTCCCCCCGTGCGGCCCGCATGATCCTCAGTTGATTATGAACGCATACGGCTAGGTGTCAGTTGCGTGACTCAATTTCAACATGTCTTCGACAAAATCAAACAGCAAATTACTTTCACGAATGAAATTGTGAAGTTTCGGGCCTGTTATCATCTGAAACCGCGCAACCGCCGCCTGCTCTGGGCAGGAGCAGTTAGTTTCGCGCTGTTTATCCTGCCGTTATTATGGAACAAATCAAGCGTTCTGTCATAATGGAAATGTCGCCTGCCGTTCATGTTCCTGCGTACAGCAATAAAACATGGTTATCGACCCAATGTAATCAGGCAATCGTCTGCTTAACTATGATTTGCTACCTTGCATTGTAAAATGCACCTAAAATTTGTGAAAGATTGCAATGGACAACCTTTACATTAATGATGGTTAGATCTTTCTGATAGTTTTCGCGGAATGGTTGTATCTTTTCGCCAAATGAACCATCCGTCGCATGGGCTTTCAAACATGGCTGCCGTCCAAATGACCATCGCCGCGTCGGCAAAGACAAGTGGGAAAGGTATGTATTATCTGGATGCCAACGCAACCCAGGCCATCCGGCCCGTCGCACGGGCCGCGGTTCTGGCCGCGCTTGATGTCACCGGGAACCCGTCCTCGATCCATCAGGCCGGGCGTGCCGCCAGACGCGTCATGGAGGACGCGCGTGAGGACATTGCCCGGCGCTTTGGCGGTTGCGCGAAAGGCCTGGTCTTCACCTCGGGCGGGACGGAAGCGGATGCCACCGCCATCCACGCCCTGTCATCTGGCCGGCGCATCATAATAAGCATGATCGAACACGACGCGATCCGTGCCGCCGCGCCGGATGCGGTCACCTTTCCGGTGCGGCCCTCGGGCGTCGCCGACCTCCATGCGCTGGCCAGGCTTCTGAGCGACGGCGTGCCGTCCCTGGTCTGCCTCATGCTGGCCAACAACGAAACCGGGGTGATCCAGCCGGTGCGGGCGGCGGCGGCGCTTTGCCGGGAGCATGGGGCAGTGCTGCATGTCGATGCGGTGCAGGCGGCTGGCCGGATGCCTGTTGACCTGGCGGCCCTCGGCGCCCACAGCCTGGCGCTTTCCTCGCACAAGCTGGGCGGGCCGGCTGGGATCGGCGCCCTGCTGCTGGCGGAGGACGCGCCCTTCGTCAATCCCCTCCTTGCCGGAGGCGGACAGGAACGCGGCCGTCGCGGCGGCACCCCGCCGGTTGCCCTGATCGCCGGCTTCGCGGCGGCGGCCCAGGCCAGCGCGGCCGACGACCTCGCCCACATCGCTCGGCTGCGCGACAGCGCCGAGGCCGCCGCCATTGCCTGCGGGGCTGTCGTGTGCGGCGAGGCGTCGAACCGGCTGCCGAACACGACATGCCTGGCGCTGCCGGGCGTGCGCGCCGACCATCAGGTGATTGCGCTCGACCTGGAGAGGATCACGGTCAGCGCCGGCGCGGCGTGCAGTTCCGGCAAGGTGGCGGTCAGCCATGTGTTGCTCGCCATGGGTTTGGACTCGCTCGCCGGGCAAGCGGTCCGCGTCTCGCTGCCCTGGAACGCGGCGCGGGCCGATGCCGATGCTTTCGCCGCGGTTTATCCGCGCGTTGCCGGCAGGCTGCGCCAACCCCTGGTCCCGCACGCCGCGTGATCCTAAATGGCGCAGGCATGAACGACCTTCCTCCGCGCCCCAACCGACCTGTCTACCTGGATAACCAGGCCACGACGCGCTGCGACCCGCGCGTCCTGCAAGCGATGCTGCCGTATTTTTCCGAGGAGTACGGCAACCCGCACAGCGCCGAGCATGCCATGGGCCGGCGGGCGGAAGGCGCCGTCGAAGCCGCGCGCGCCCGTGTCGCCGCCCTGCTCGGCGTGGACGCCAAGGAAATCGTCTTCACCTCCGGCGCGACGGAGGCCAACAACATCGCGATCAAGGGCGCGGCCCGTTTCGCCGCCAGCCAGGGGAACCATGAGGGCCGCCGCCGCGTCGTCACTGTCGCGACAGAGCATAAGTGCGTCCTGGAATCAGTGGCCGACCTGCGGGGGGAGGGATTCGAGCCGGTCTTCCTGCCGGTCCGGCCGGACGGGTTGCTGGACCCCGACGTGCTGCGGGACGCGCTGCGGGCGCCGACCCTGCTGGCCAGCGTGATGGCGGTCAACAACGAGACGGGCGTGGCGCAGGACATTCCCCTGCTCGCCGCGATCGCCAAGGAAGCCGGCGCCCTGTTCCACTCCGACGTGGCGCAGGCGGCCGGCAAGATCCCGCTGCGGCTGTCGGACTGGAAGGTTGACCTGGCTTCGGTCAGCGGACACAAGATCTATGGCCCAAAGGGGATCGGCGCGTTGTTTGTCCGCCGCCGCCCGAGGGTGCGGCTTGCCCCGTTGTTTTCGGGTGGCGGGCAAGAGCGCGGGTTGCGCTCCGGCACGCTTGCGGCGCCGCTGATCGTCGGGCTGGGGGAAGCCTGCGCCGTTGCGGCGGCTGGGATGGCGGCTGAAACCGAACGCATAGCCGGGTTGCGTGACCGCCTGCTGGACCGGCTGGAGCTTGCCATTCCCGGCATCCGGCTCAACGGCAGCAGGGAAGCGAGGATCGCCGGCAACCTCAACCTGACGTTTCCAGGCGCCGCCGCCGCCGCGCTGCTGCGCGCGATGCCCGACCTGTGCGTCTCCACCGGTTCCGCCTGTTCCTCCGCCGAGGTCGAACCGTCCTATGTTTTGCGCGCGTTGGGCTTGGGCGATGAACAGGCCGCGCGAACCTTGCGCATCGGGATTGGACGCTTTACCTCCGCCGCCGACATCGAATACGCCGCCGCGGCCCTGGCCGCCGCCCATTCCGCCGAGCAGGCGGCCCACTCCCATCTCGCCGAGGCCTGAGCCCATGCCCAAGATGACGTTCATTGAGCGCGACGGCACGCGCCGCGAGGTTGACGCGCCCGTCGGCTACTCGGTGCTGGAGGTCGCCCACAAGCATGGCGTTGACATCGAAGGCGCGTGCGAGGGTTCGCTCGCCTGCTCGACATGCCATGTCATCGTTGACGCCGGCTGGTTCAAGAAGCTGGCTGCCCCGACCGAGGACGAGGAGGACATGCTGGACCTGGCGTTCGGCTTGACGCAGACCTCGCGCCTGGGCTGCCAGATCGTGCTGACAGAGGCGCTGGATGGCCTGGTCGTGAAGCTGCCGCCGGCGACCCGCAACGTGATGGGCTGACGCCATGCGCGTGGTGGTCGCCATGTCCGGCGGCGTTGACAGCAGCGTGGTGGCCGGCCTGCTGCACGAGGCTGGCCACGATGTCGTCGGCGTCACGCTGCAACTTTACGACCATGGCGCGGCGTCTGGCCGCAAGGGCGCTTGCTGCGCCGGCCAGGACATCCACGACGCTCGGCGCGTGGCCGACCGGCTGGGAATCCCGCATTACGTCATTGACGCGGAAAGCCGGTTCGCCGACGCGGTGATCGCCCGGTTCGCCGACAGCTATGCCAGCGGCGAAACGCCGGTGCCCTGCATCCAGTGCAACCAGACGGTGAAGTTCGCCGACCTGTCCGTGCTGGCGCGGGGCCTTGGGGCGGAACGGCTGGCCACCGGGCATTATGTCCGCCGCCTCGACGGACCGGACGGCGCCGAGCTGCACCGGGCCACCGATGCGGCGCGCGACCAAAGCTGGTTCCTGTACGCCACGACGCGCGGCCAGCTCGACATGTGCCTGTTCCCGCTGGGCGGGATGGCCGACAAGGCGGCGGTGCGGGACGTGGCGCGTGGCCTGGGGCTTGCCATCGCGGAAAAGCCCGACAGCCAGGACATCTGTTTCGTGCCGGACGGCCGCTATGCCGACGTGGTCGCCAAGCTGCGCCCGGACGCCCTGCAAGCCGGCGAGATCGTGTCCGGCGATGGCCGCCTTGTCGGGCGGCATGATGGGATCGCCCGCTACACGGTGGGACAGGCCAAGCGGCTCGGCGCCGCCGCCATGCTGGACGGGCAGCGGCAGGTTGTCATCGGCGCCGACCCTGGCCGGCGGCGCATCATCGTGGGCCCGCGCGGCGCCGGCACGCGGACGGTCCCCTTGCGCGACGTGAACTGGCTGACGCCGGAGCCAGTGGACAGCTTGCGTTGCACTGTCAGGCTGCGGGCACGGGATGCGCCGCGGCTCGCCTGCGTCCAGAAGCACGCCGGAGGTGCTGTTGTCGTGCTCGATGAACCGTCACTGCCCGCCCCCGGTCAGGCCTGTGTTTTCTACGCCGGCGACCGCGTGTTGGGTGGCGGCATTATTACGTGTGACGAAACGGCCGGTCGGCGAACGTTTGGGAACCTATCGGCGGCGTAAGCGGCGGCCTCGGCCCACATGGTTCCGTCGAGCCGGCTCGCCCGCCCTTGACACGCAGCGGCGAACTCCTCGCCGCGGGTCTCGTCAGCTTTCGATGATCGGGATGCCAACCATTGGACGGCCCTGTTCCCGGTGGTTTTGTGTTGTTTGACTGTCCCTGTTGCGCCAGTAGTGGATCTACAGCCTTGCCGCCCCACTTTAGCGACATTCAGATGCGAAACCTCTCTCCCCTGTGGTTTTGGCCTGAAGGGCGGCCAGATTTTATCGGGGATTCAGTTTGACAGGAGGAGCGTGATGCGGAACGCCATTGCGGCAGCATTTTTGGGATTGATCCTTGCCACGCCGGTGGCGGCGCAGGTGCCAGACGTGAAGCAACTGCTTCAGGGACTGACAACGGGCAATCAAAATCAGGATCAGGCACTGCGCGACGCCTTTGAGCGCGGCTATCAGCGCGGCCGTCAGGACGAAGCACGTCTGCGGCGTTCAGGCCGAAGCGGCGTTGATGCTGATCGCTCCGATCGTCGCGGCGGGGACGATCGCGGCAGCGGCAACTATGGCGACCGCCGCCAGGAGTACAACGACGATCATGGGTTTGATCAGCCCCAGAATCGTCAAGGCAACACTTACAACCGGCAGTGATCGAGGATATGGCAGGATGCTTTCAATGAAGGCGGCCAGGAGTCCATGCTGTTCGAACGTTGATCGGACTGGCAGCCGGCGGGCGGGATCTTGCGGCAATCAGGGCACGCGTCATTACGGCTAGGCTCGCTGGCGCAAGGGCTGACGGTGGTGGGGCGCTTGACCCGATCATCCCTGCGGCGCAAGGCTATGCCCGTCAGACAGCTGGACGGCCGCTGTGCACGGGTCACAGAGGAAAGTCCGGGCTCCATGGGAGTACGGTGCCGGCTAACGGCCGGCGGGGGCAACCCTCGGGAAAGTGCCACAGAAAACAAACCGCCCGCGCAAGAGGGCTGGCGCGAGCCGGCCGGTCCCGCGGGCAAGGGCGAAACGGAGCGGTAAGAGCGCCCCGCGTCCCTGGCAACAGGGACGGCATGGCAAACCCCACCGGGAGCAAGACCGAATAGGGACGGCCGCGATGCCATGGGCGACTCGTCCAAGGGCGATCGCAGGGACATTCCCGTCCCGCTGTCCGGGTTGGTCGCGAGAGGCGCATCGTGAGACGCGTCCCAGAGGAATGGTCGTCCCGCCTCGCAAAAGGCGGACAGAACCCGGCTTACAGGCTGTCTGACGCTCCGTTTTGGGAATTTATCCGCAAAGCCCCAACGGCGGCGTCCTTAGGGCAATGCTGGCGGTCGCCTGAGACTGTTGCGGCTTAGAACAAAACAAGAATATCTCCTTTGCCGGCAAGTTCTCGCAAATGAATCGAACATGCGACGATAAGTCCCTGAGGAAGCCGGAAATTTTTCGGCGAAATCCTACGGTCAGGCATGTAAATCCTTTGACCTCCCAAAATAGCCCATGCTATCCCATGCATACCCATGCAAGACCAGAATCCGCCGTGGAAACCTGTTTCGCTCCAGTTCTGACTTATCTCTCGTCAAACCGCGTTGCCGGCACGCCTGCGCTTCTGTGACCGACCTAAAAAACCCTTTGCGCGAAAGGCATACAGGTCCGGATGGACCACTTCACCGGGTCGCATCACAACAAGCTAGACGCAAAGGGGCGTGTATCAGTGCCTGCGCAATATCGATCCATTCTCAAGAAGTTCAGCCACGCCGGGGCGGATGCGGTTGGCGCGCCCTTGGTGCTGCGTCCCTCGCACCAATACCCCTGCATCGAAGGCTGGCCGGAAAAGGAGTTCGAAACCCTGAGCGCGCCGCTGGATGCCTTTGACCGTTTCAGCCCGGAGCATGACGATCTCTCGATCGGCCTGTTTGGCGACGCCTGCACCATCGAAACCGACAGGGAAGGCCGGATCATCCTGCCCATGGACATGGTGGCGTACGCCAACCTGAAAGACAGCGTCGTCTTCATCGGCGCCAACAAGACGTTCCAGATCTGGGAGCCGGCGGCCGGCGCGCGCCGGCTTGCCGAGGCAAGGGCCAAGATCCGCATGTTGACCTTGCGCAATGGACACTGACATGGCCGGACATGTTCCTGTAATGCTTGATGAAGTCATTGCGAGCCTCGCGCCGCGCGATGGCGGGCTTTATCTCGATGGCACCTTTGGCGGCGGCGGATATGCCCGCGCCATCATGGAACACGCGCTTTGCACCCTGTGGGCCATCGATCGCGACCCCGAGGCTATCCAGCGTGGCGCTGGCCTGGTGGCCCGCTTCCCGGGCCGCCTGCACCTTCTGCATGGCGAGTTCGCCGACATGATGGCGATGCTGAACGACGCGGGCGTGACGGCGCTGGACGGCGTCGTGCTTGATCTCGGCGTCTCCTCCTTTCAGATCGACACGGCCGCCCGCGGGTTTTCGTTCCGGACGGAGGGGCCTCTGGACATGCGAATGGGCATGCAGGGGGCAACGGCCGCCGACCTGGTGAACTCCCTGCCCGAACAGGAACTGGCGGACGTGCTTTATGAGCTGGGGGAGGAGCGGGCGTCCCGCCGCATCGCCCGCGCCATCGTCGCCGCCCGCC
Source organism: uncultured Rhodopila sp. (assembly GCA_964248015.1). Classification (GTDB taxonomy): domain Bacteria; phylum Pseudomonadota; class Alphaproteobacteria; order Acetobacterales; family Acetobacteraceae; genus Rhodopila. Next base: position 8,706 of record CAXTXZ010000101.1, read on the forward strand.
AGGAAGCGCCTGTCGGCACCACGGGCCGGCTCGCCGCCATTATCCGTTCGGTGCTGCCGCCGGACCGCTCGGGCAACGATCCGGCGACGCGCAGCTTCCAGGCCCTGCGCATCAAGGTCAACGACGAGCTGCGGCAAATCGAGGCGGCCCTGCGGCAGGCGGCTGGCCTGCTGTCGCCCAAGGGGCGGCTGGTCGTGGTGTCGTTCCACAGCCTGGAAGACCGCATCGTCAAGCGCTTCATGGTTGAGGCGTCGGGCCGAGCCGGAGCGCCGTCCCGGCACGATCCCGGCGGGCTGCTGGCGCGGGAAGCGCCGCGTTTCCGGTTGCTCACCGCAAGGCCGCTGCGCCCTGGCGCGGAGGAAGCGCGGCGTAACCCGCGTTCCCGAAGCGCGCGCCTGCGCGCGCTTGAACGCGTCGCGCCTGCCGCCGCACCGAGGCATCCCAGCACATGATCCGACCTTCCACCATCGTCACGTTCATGCTGGCCTGCGGCTCGGGCCTGTATCTTTACCAGTCGAAGCATGAAGTGCAGATGCTCGACAAGAGCATCAACCAGGCGGAACGCGACATCAGCGTGCTGCGCGACCAAAGCCGCCTGCTGGCCAATGACTGGACGATGCTGAACGAACCGGAGCGGCTGCATAAGTTCGCCGACCTGTACTTGTCGCTGAAACCAACCTCGCCCTCGCAATACGCCAGCCTGGCCGATCTGGACACCCGGCTGCCGCCGCCCCGCGCCGAAGCGCCCTCCGGCACGCCCGGGAACGACACGTCGGCCGTGGCCGAACCGGACGCGACCACATCCG
>CAXTXZ010000102.1:0-3247 GCA_964248015.1 uncultured Rhodopila sp.
CGCCCGGGCCTCCGAGCTGCACAGCGTCCTGGGCCAGGCGAAAAAGTCGATCGTTCTGGACCTGAAGAACCCCCAAGCGGTCGAGATCGCCCGCGCTCTCGCCGCCCGCTCCGACGTCCTGGTCGAGAACTTCGCCACCGGCGTCATGGACCGCCTGGGCCTCGGCCCTCGGGCGCTGCGCGCCGTCAACCCCAACCTGGTCTACGTCTCGGCCTCCGGCCTGGGACGCACCGGACCCGAGGCGAACGCCGTCGCCTACGGCACGCTGCTGCAATGCTGCGCCGGGTTCGCCGGGCTGAACCGCCATCCGGGCCAGCCGCCCCGCGTCGGCATGGCCTGGCTCGACCCGATGTGCGGCCTGATGCTGGCGTTCATTGTCGCGGCCAGCCTGTAGCGGCGTCGCGCGGGCGTCGTGGCGCGGGTGGATTTCTCCATGATCGAGGCCATGCTGTGGACCATGGCCGAACCGCTTCTGGCGGCGCAGTCGCAAGCGGCACCCCCGCCGCCGGACACCGTCCTCCGCTGCGCCGGGCCTGACGATTGGCTCAGCGTGGCCACCCCCCTTCCCCAGCCGCTTCCGGCGGACGTGCCAGCCGGCGGCCTGGCTGCCTGGGCCAGCGAGCGCCACGCGGCTGAGGCGGCCTCGCACCTGACGCGCGAGGGCATCCCCGCCGCTGCCCTGGCATCCTCCGCCGACCTGGCGGGCAGCGAGCACCTGCGCCGCCGCGGGTTCTGGGATGCCCATGGCGGCGGCGTGTTGCCAGGCTTGCCGTGGCAGGCGTCCTTTGGCAGGGCAACCGGACCCGCCCCCGGCCTTGGCGCCGACACGGACGCGGTGCTGCAAGGCGTGCTGGGCCTGCTGCCGGCGGACACAGCCGCTCTCCGCCAAGCCGGCGTTCTGGGTTGAACCAATGATCCAGGCTCTCAAAGTCACTGCCTCCTGGCCACCGAAGTGCTTGTCCATCGCATGGCAATCATTTCTCAAATGGCTGGGATGATCTTCTGCAAGCACCTCCTCAAGACCTGGCCGCAGCCGCTTCCGTTACTCCTGGTTGCTCACGATGGATCGAGCTTATGCCCCAGCTTCCTTGCCCTTGAAGGCAGCTCGGTAACGCAATGATGCCCTTGGCGAACGCCAAGATCCGTCCCGCTCGACTTGCCTTCGGCGAATAACGCAGGTTTTATTCGATGCTGTCCGCAGGGGTGTTTCCCCGCAAGGATGGGCTGTGCGGCCGTTGGTGACGCTGGATGCAAAACCATCGGAATGAACAAAAAAAGGAAGGCCGATGCGTCGCGTTCTGCTGCTTCTGTGTGGTCTTCTCGTATCCAGTTGCACGACGGTGGACATCGTGAACCCGCCTGCCCCGCGCATGGTGTCCAAACCGATCCGGTGGCGCGCGGACGCGGACTGCATCAGGGCGGACCCCGTTAAGATAGGCGACACGCGGGACGCGCTTGCGCTTGGTTGCCTCGGCAGCCATCCAAAACGAGAGCATGATTTCGTTGCCGTTGCCATGAGCGGCGGCGGAACCAAGGCGGCCGTTTTCTCGGCTGAAGCCATGTTTTATCTCGAAGCGCTTGGTCTCCTGCATCGGGTCGACGTGATCTCATCGGTTTCCGGCGGCAGTTTCACGGCCAGTTTCTATGCGTTGTCATGCGATCCAGGGGACGCGCGGAACCAGGTTTGCGCGAACGATCCGAAGCGGCCGGCCTGGAATCACGCGCAAACATTGAAAACAGTTGGCCAAGGCTACTCCCCGTTGGCGACTGAGCAAGTCGCGCGCTGGCTCGTGCCGTTCCTGCCGGGCACGATCAGTTCAGGCCGGTTCTCAAGCTATATCGACCGCAATTTCCTGGAGGGAAGGCAGTTCAAGTTCAGGGACCTTAACCCTCGGCGTCCCTATCTGGCGCTTAACTCGACCATCCTTAGCCCGAACCGTGGCGGCCTGGGCGGGTCGCGATACAATGCGATGGCCTGCTTCGACGATCCCCCTGGATACAAGCGTGGATGGCTCAGGCGCCGGGCGCCCGATGAGTTCTTTCACTTCGCCTACACGGATCTCTATTTTGACCTGCTGCGCTCCAACCTTGGCGACTTCCCGGTGTCCGCGGCGGTTGCGGCTTCCGCGGCGTACCCGGTCCTGATCGACCCGGAAACGTTGACCGACAATTGCCGCGAGGTCGCCGACACGAATCGTACGATCACGCTCATGGATGGCGGCATCAACGACAATCAGGGGATCACGGAAATCTACCACATCCTGACGGAACTGGTCCTGGGCCAACGGCGGTCGGACGTTCCGCCGGAGCAGCAAGAGAAGCTCGGGCGCAACGACACGGCGTTCGTCTTTGTCATCAATTCCAGCGTCGCCGACACGACGGGCCCAAGCGCCTCCGGAGGCGGCATGGGACCGGTCGGCGTCATCGGTTTCGTATCGGACGTGGTGCGAAAAATATCCGCTGCGTCGGACGCCATGGGAGCAACGAACTTCAACGTCCGCAAAGCGTTCTATGAAGACGAAATCGAGCGTGCGGGCAGGGTTCCGGGCACCGCGGCCATCAGGGCGCTCGATGTGGGCCTGGACAAGCTGGATCAATACCCGCTTGGCGGAGCCATCTACGCGCTGTGGCAGAAATCAGGCTTGATCGATGCGGTTTCCACCCGCGACGACCCAGGAGCGGCGCGAACGCAAGAGTTCGGAAGAGCGGAGCGAATGCTGCGCGCGCGGGCAGCATTGCAGGCGACGGTTTCGGAAAACCTCGTGCACAATGCGGATGCCCGGAAAAGCCTTCATCTTTCAGACTATCACCCGCAATGCTACTACGACATCCGAGCCCAGATGGACGCTTCCCTGCTGACCCTGCCGGACGACGTGCAGGCTTGCCTGCGGGAAGCGGCCAGATGGTCCGTGGCGCTGAGCGCGGAGGAGCTTTGCGTTCAGGGGAACAGCCAACCCGAGGGACTGAAGTGCCAACGCCGCCTGGTCCAGATGACGGACGCCCTTGCCTTGGGCAACGCTGACGACCTGCCAGGACATTGCGCCGCCGTGCTGGACCCCATCATCAAGTCAGCGCCGCCGCGACAAGACCAAGCCAGTCAAGCGCAACATGCGGAGGATTGCCAGCGGTTGCCGGGAAGCATGCCCGAGGGGCTGCCGCATTCGGCCTTGCCGCAATGATGCCTAACGACAGTGAACTTCTTTCGGCGGACAGCGTCCGAACATTTTCAAGGCTTCCATGACGGATC
>CAXTXZ010000102.1:3257-9395 GCA_964248015.1 uncultured Rhodopila sp.
GGGCCGGAACGCTCAGGCATCACGCCTGCAATCCCATCAATCCGCTGCCGACGCGGCGTCCGGCCGAGGGCTGATCGCGCCAAGAACCTCCCGCGCGAAGCGGCGTGGCAGCGAGCCGCGATGCGCCCGGTCGTTGCGCAGCAAGTAGGACAGGCCGGAGCGGGGCATCGGCCGGACCGCCTGCCGCGGCGTCATCGCCGGCAACGCCCGCAGCGCCCGCAGCGTCTGCAACGGCATGCCGCGCAGGGCGCCCTTCAGCAGGTAGCCGCAGGCGCGCGGGGCCAGGGCGAGCCAGCCGCGGCCAAGCTTGCGGTCTATGTAGAGCCTGTTGCGGACGAAGTAGAACCAGCGGGCGGCGCTCCAGCCGACGCGCTGCTCCGCCGCGGCCTTGTGACGGACGACGATGTCGCCGCGGTAGCGGACGCGCCAGCCCAGGGCGATCGCGCGCAGGCAGAAATCGAACTCCTCCCAGCAGAAGAACAGCTTTGGGTCGTAGCCGCCGGCCTGTTCCCAGGCGGCTCGCCGGATGGCGTGGCCGGCGCCGACAAAGGTCACGGCGTCGAAGGATTCCCCGGCGCAGGGGCGCAGGCTGGCCGGATAGCCCCAGGATGTCGGGTCGTCCTTGCCGTCGGCATGGCTGACGATGCGGCAGCCGATGGCGGCCAGGCGCGGTTCGGCGTCCAGCGCCGCCACCAGCCGCGCGACGGTGTCCGTTGCCGCGAACGCCGCGTCATTGTCCAGCGCGACAATCGCCCGCCCGTGGCCCAGGCTGGAAACAAGGTTGCGCCCGCCGGCAACGCCAAGGTTCGTGCCGGCGGCGAGAAGGGTCGTGCCGGCGTCATTGGCCACCACCCGCGCCAGGCGAGCCAGGCCTTCCGGCTTCGATCCCTGGTCCAGCACGACGACATGCGCCGACACGCCGGCCTGGGCGCGCGCCGAGGCGATCGCGGCAATGGTGTCCTCGGTGCGGTCAAGGGCGAGTATGGTGATGTCGGCGTCGTAGTGCCGGTCAGGCGGTCCGGCGGCGCCCGCCACCAGCCCGGCAGGCGTCGCGGCGGTTCGCGAGGCCAAGGTCGCTCGGCTGCCGCTCGGGAGTATCCTGGTCCAGGCCAGGGCCGTGGACGGGCGCGACAGCGTTGCGTCGGCGATGTCGGCTACGGTCACTCCGGGCACTCCAGCGGCGGGATCATCAGGTAGGCCAGCCGCCTGTTTTCCTTGCGCCCGCGCGAGACGGCATCCAGGATCAGCCCGCTGGCCAGCGACAGGAAGGCCAGCAGCACGAAGCAGGTGGACAGCACGGCGGTCGGCAGGCGCGGCACCAGGCCGGTTTCGAGGAACTCAAGGACAACGGAGATGCCGAGGCCAGCGCCAGCGGTTGTCAGCGCGGCGGCGGCCGCGGAAAACACCGGCAGCGGCTTCTCCTGCTGGATCAGGTGGACGACCGCGCGCAGGATGCGCATGCCGTCCATGACGGTGTGCAGCTTGGACCGGCTGCCGGCGGCGCGGGGGCGGTAGCCGGCGCGGACTTCCTGCATCGGCATGTGCAGCGCCAGCGCGTGCACCGTGAACTCGGTTTCCGTTTCAAAGCCCGAGGACAAGGCCGGGAAGGACTTGACGAAACGCCGGCTGAAGACGCGGTAGCCGGACAAAAGGTCGGTGACGCCACGGCCGAACGCCCAGCCGACCAGCGAGGTCAGCACGGCGTTGCCGAAGCGATGGCCCGGACGGTACGCCGTCGGGCCGCCGCCGAAGCGAGCCGCGGTGACCATGTCCAGTTGCAGCTCCACCAGCGTTTCAACCATTCCCGGCGCGGCGGCGGCGTCGTAGGTGTCGTCGCCATCCACCAGGATGTAGGCGTCGGCGTCGATGTCGGCGAACATGCGGCGGATCACGTGGCCCTTGCCTTGCAACCGCTCGCGCCGGACCGTGGCGCCCGCCGCCAGCGCCTCCCGGATTGTCTGGTCGGTCGAGTTGTTGTCGTAGACAAAGACGGTGGCCTCTGGCAGCGCACGCTGGAAATCGAACACGACCTTGCCGATCGAGGCGGCCTCGTTCAGGCAGGGGATCAGCACGGCGATGCGCGGCTGGGCCGGCAGCAGGCCGAACTGCTCCGCGATGGAACGGTCCGACCGTTGGTTCTGGTTCGCGTGGCGCGACGGGATGTCGAGCGACAGGACGTTGCCGTGGGCTTCGCGGGCGCCTTGGGTTTCCCGGGGCGGCATGTTGCCGAGAGCGAGTTGGGTGACTGTGGCCATCGCGGGGGCGCCTACCAGGCGTTGCGCATCCGCAGCACCGTGTCGATGGTGCGGCAGATGATCAGCAGGTCGCCGGGGATGCTCCAGGCGCCGATGTACTCCAGGTCGCTGTCCACCCGGCGCAGCAGTTTCTCCTCGGTGTCGGTTTCGCCGCGCCAGCCGCGGATCTGCGCCAGGCCGGTGATGCCGGGCTTGACGCCGTGGCGCGCGGCGTAGCGGTGGGTGATGCTCTCGAACGGCCGGCCGGCGGCGCAGGTGCCGGGCGCATGCGGGCGCGGGCCGACGATCGACATCGAGCCGGCCAGCACATTCAGCAGTTGCGGCAGTTCGTCAAACGACGTGCGCCGCAGCAGGGCGCCGAACCGGGTGAAGCGGGGATCGTTGCGCTTGGCCTGAAGGCAGGGTTGGCTGTCGCCCTGGCACGGCCCGGTGTAACGCATCGTGCGGAACTTCAGCATGCGGAACCTGCGGCCGTGCAGGCCGATGCGCTCCTGCGTGAACAGGGCCGGGCCGGGACTGGTCAGCCGGATCATCAGCGCGATCAGCAGCATCGGGAGGCCCAGCAGGGCCAGGCCCAGCAGGGCGACGACGATGTCCTCGATGCGCTTGGCGGCGCCACCGTCGGCTTCCCGCGGATCGGCTGGGAAATGGGCCGAGCGAAAGGTGACCGTGGCGAGCGATGCGTCGCCAAGGTCGAACCTGTCGAACGGTCTGAGGCGGGAAGCGAACATGGCCTGTGCATCTGCGGGTGTGATGCGGCCACGTTTGCGGGAAAACTGTTATGAAAGCGTTAACGTCGCACGCGGTTGCGAGCGCCCCGATTTATTTGCTCCCGGAGCAAGTATGGTTGTCGGAACAGGCAACGAACACGCGGCGGCCTTGCCGGCTTCAGCGGAACACCAGGCGGCGGGTCAGGCTGAAGTTGATGAACAGCCCCGCCACGGCGCCGGCGGTGGTGGCGATGACGGGCTGTTCCGCGGCGGCGGGCACAAAGGCGATCAGGGCGACGTAGGCGCCGCGGTTCAGCAGGAAGCCAGCGAAGTTGGTGACCATGAACATGGCCCATTGGCGGTGCAGCGGCCCCGAGCCATAGCCCTTGAAGGTCCATATCCGGTGCAGCAGCCAGTTGCCGCTGGCGGCGACCAGATAGGACAGCAGGCCGGCGGCATAGGGCCCAATTTGGCGCCGGGTGGCGTAGACCGTGGCCGTGTCGATCGCCAACCCGACAAACCCCACCGCGCCGAAGCGCAGGAACTGCGCCGCCAGGGCGACATGGGCGGCGGTCGCGGACCGGCGCAGCGGCGTCGGCAGCAGGCGGAGAAGCGTGGTCTGCATAATGATTCCAAATTCAAATGTCCTGCCCCTGCGTAACCCTTTCCGGCGCGGGTTGCCACCAATCAGCAGTGGCTTTCGCGGGATCTTGACAGGACAGGGCGATGCGACACGCTGGCCGCATGATCATAGGCACCGCCGGGCATGTCGATCACGGCAAAACCGCCCTGGTCAAGGCGCTGACCGGCGTCGACGCCGATCGCCTGGCCGAGGAAAAGCGCCGGGGCATCACCATCGACCTCGGCTATGCCTATGCCGGCGACCTTGGCTTCATCGACGTGCCGGGGCACGAGCGGTTCGTGCACACCATGCTGGCCGGGGCGAGCGGCATCGACAGCGCGCTGCTCGTGGTGGCGCTGACCGAGGGCATCCGGCCGCAGACCCGCGAGCACCTGCAAATCCTGTCGCTGCTGGGCATCCGGCGCGGGGTGGTGGCGCTGACCAAGGCGGACCTTGCCGCGGGCCAAGAACCGGAGGTGACGGCGGCTTTACGCCGCCTGCTGGCGGAGACGCCGCTGGCGGGGGCGCCGATGATCCCGGTTTCGGCGCTGACCGGGCAAGGGATCGAGGCGCTGCGGACAGCCCTGCTGGCGTCGCCAGGCACCGCGCGGGACAGCGGCGGTCACCCCAGGCTGGCGGTGGATCGGGCGTTCACCCTGTCGGGCGCTGGCCTGGTGGTCACCGGCACGCTGGTGGCGGGACGCATCGCCGTGGACGACCGGCTGGTGCTGTCGCCCTCGGGGCTGGAGGTGCGGGTGCGCGGCCTGCACGCGCAGAACAAGCCGGCGGCCGAGGCGGTGGCGGGGCAGCGCGTGGCGCTGAACATCACCGGTGCGCGCGTGTCGAAGGAAGCGGTGGCGCGCGGCGACTGGGTGCTGCATCCGGATCTGCATGCGCCTGTAGGCGCGCTGGATGCGCGGGTGCGGCTGCTGCCCGACGCGGCGCGGGCGCTGCGGCAGGATACGCCCGTGCATCTGCATCTGGGGGCGGCGCATGTCATGGCGCGCGTGTCGCTGCTGGGCCAGGACCGCCTGGAACCAGGGGAATCCGCCCTGGCTCGGCTGACCCTGCAACAGCCGGTCGGGGCGCTGGCGCGGGATCGCGTGGTGCTGCGGGACGCCGGGGCCACGGCGACAATCGGCGGCGGCGTGGTGCTGGATGCGTTCCCGCCCCGGCGGGGTCGGCGGACGCCGGCACGGCTGGCCCAGCTTGTGGCGCTGGACGTGAACGATCCCGTGCTGGCGCTGCGCGGGCTGCTGGACGTCGCGCCGGGATGGATCGAGCGGGATGGCTTCACGCGGGGCTGGAACGTGACGGACCCGGCGGGGCGGAGCGCGGCGGGCCCGGCGATTGGCGGCGGCGGCCTGATCATGGCGCCGGCGATGTTCGAGCAGGTGCAGGCGGGCGTGCTGGCCACGCTGGCCGCGCAGCATCGGGCAGCCCCCGAGCTGCCGGGGCTGCAAGCGGAGCGGCTGCGGCTTTCGCTGGCGCAGCGGCCTTCGGCAGCGGGGTTCGCGGGCATTGTCGCGGCGCTGCTTCGGGATGGGGCGATCGCCCAGGATGGCCCCTGGCTGCGGCTGCCGGAACACAGGATCAGCCTGTCGCCGCAGGATGAAAGGGTATGGGCGGCGGCTCGGCCGCTGCTGGCGGCGGAACGGTTCCGGCCGCCCAGGGTGCGCGACGTGGCGGGCGTGACGAAGGCGCCGGAAACAGCCGTGCGGGCGACGCTGAAGCGATTGCAGCGCATGGGGCAGGTGATCGAGGTCGCGCCGGATCATTTCTTCCTGCGCCAAACCGTGGCGGAGATGGCAACAATCGCGGCCGAGGCGGTGGACGCGGAGGGAACCCTGACGGCGGCGGCGTTCCGCGACCGCCTGGACAACGGGCGCAAGGTGGCGATCCAGATCCTGGAGTTCTTCGACAAGGCGGGGATCACGGTGCGCCGCGGCGACGTGCGGCGGGTGCGGCTGGACCGGCTGGGGTTGTTCGGGCGGCCGGAGGATGCGGGGTAACGGAAGGCGCATCGCATGGCCGGAGAGAGTCGTTCCCCGGCCCTTTGGCATTCAAGCACGGCTCCGTGGGATCGATGCTTCGTCATGGTTTCCATTTCCCGGAAGGCCGAGAAGGGAATTTGAACCTGGAAACCCAGAAGCCCAGCCGCGCAGGCACCCTCCGGTTTATGGTTGAAAGCGAAGCAACACGGCATTTGTTTCGTGCTTGCGGCACCCTTGATGGCATCAACGGGTTGAAGAGCAATTCAACAAGGCGTCTCGTTTGGGCTCACCTTGCCAGCTAATTCGTCGCCCTCCCTGGGAACTGGTGTCGCCTGAGCCGGAAACGCGTCGGAGCGATGCATGTGGGTCTTGATCACATCATCCGCCCCAAGGCGCCGATACGCGATGATGAGGCCTGTCAGAAGCGGTGCAAGGACCACAATGACGCCCGTCAATGGGACGGCTCGTAAAATGCGGTCTGCCACTATGTCCCACATATGGATTGCACCTTTGCCTTCCGGCGTTCGACCCGCAACGAAAAGTATCCAACAGCCAAA
>CAXTXZ010000103.1:0-1156 GCA_964248015.1 uncultured Rhodopila sp.
CGGTCCGGGCGGCTACCAGGTCGGCGGCTTCCCGCCGGGCTGGGCGGAATGGAACGACAAGTTCCGCGACACCGTGCGGGCTTACTGGAAAGGCGATTCCGGCAAGCAGGCGGCCATGGCGACGCGCCTGTCCGCCTCCGCCGACCTGTTCGCCCGCCGTGGCCGGAAGGCCTGGGCCAGCGTGAACTTCATCACGGCGCATGATGGTTTCACATTAAACGATCTTGTTTCCTACAACGAAAAGCACAACGAGGCGAACGGCGAAGGCGGGCGCGACGGCCATTCCGACAACCATTCCTGGAATTTTGGCGTGGAGGGACCGACAGACGATCCGGACATCACCGCGCTGCGGGAGCGGCAGAAGCGCAACATGCTCGCCACGCTGCTGCTCTCCCAGGGGACGCCGATGCTGCTGGCCGGCGACGAATTCGGCCGCACCCAGGGCGGCAACAACAACGCCTATTGCCAGGACAACGAAATCAGTTGGGTGAACTGGTCGTTCGGCGAGAAGGAAGTCGATCTGGCCGAGTTCGTCCGCAAGGTGATCGTGTTGCGGCAAAGCTTTCCCATCCTGCGTCGCACGCGCTTCCTGACCGGCGAGTACAACCAGGAACTGGACGTGCGCGATGTCCGGTGGCTGTCGCCCGGCGGCACGGACATTGAGGATCATCAGTGGGACGATGCCAATGCGCGCTGCTTCGGCATGCTGCTGGACGGACGCGCGCAGGCGAGCGGGATCAAGCGCCCAGCCATGGACGCAACCGCCTTGCTGGTGCTGAACGCGCACCACGACGTCGTCAATTTCGTCATGCCGGAGGTTGTGGGAGGCCAGACATGGCGTTGCCTGCTGGACACGAACATTCCGGACGACAGCACGCACGAAACGTTCCAGACAGGCGCGGAGTACGCCATAACCGGCCGCTCGCTGGTGTTGTTCGTGCTCGAGCCGGAGAGCAAGCCATCAATCGCGATGCGCCGGGCAATCGAGGGTTTCCGGCAGAACGCGGAACGGCCAATCCCGGTCGCCAACATTGAAACTGGACCCGATACGGAACGTTCCCTGAGCTGATCAAGGTGGCTGGGGAGGGGGGGGGGGGGCCCCGGGCCCAAAAATTTTGGTGCCCGCAAGGGGTTTTTTGGGGGGGGGGGCGGTGAC
>CAXTXZ010000103.1:1166-9383 GCA_964248015.1 uncultured Rhodopila sp.
GGCGGGCCAGGCTGCGGCTCGCAGCCGGCCCAAAAGATTGTGATCCCGCATACGATTTTTGGCGCTGCTGGACGGATCACCGGAATGACGATTCCGTGATCACAGAACCTTGCACATTTACGGTATCATGCCCCGACGCCGCGGGTGGTTTCGTGCCGACGTCTGCTTCCCGAAGCCACGCACTCGATCCCGGCAGTTGGTTTCAAAAGGATCTGTTCATGTCAGAAACGATAAAGGTGTCCGATATGGCTCGGAGAACGCATGACGCCGCCGCCCGCTCGGGCTTCGCGGCCGTCGATTCGGTTGCCAAGGCGACCAAGGAAGCTGTTGCCCAGGCCACCACGCTGGCTGAAACGGCTGCTGATCAGGCCAACGAGGCAGCGACGCAAGCAGTTTCGGAAGCAACCAATTCCACGGCGGCGACTTCCGGCGCTGGCGCCATGATGACGGGCGTTCGCGCCGCGGCTGACATCAGCGGCAAGGTTGGCGACATCGGCTTCGGCCGCGGCCACCAGATGCTGGCCTCGGCCGCGCGGGCGATGGACGTCTACGCGGACGCCACGGAGCGCTCGGCGGAGCGTGTCCAGGCTCTTGTCTCAAGCTGCATGACGCTGGGCCGGGGCATGCAGAAGATGCAGCATGTGTGGCTTGAAATGCTGGATCACTCGATGGGGCACGCCGCGCACAAGCCGCAGGACCTGTTGCGTTGCAAGACGCTGGTGGAAGTCGCCGAAGTGCAGCGCGACCTGTACATGGACGCCGTCAGCCATGCTGTCACGTCCAGCGCCCGCCTGCTCGAACTGGCTGGGGAGACGGCTCAGGACGCTGCTCGACCCTTGCAGGCGCAGCGCCATTGAGCCAACTGCACGCTCTCTCGGACCCGCCGGTCCCGCCCGGCGAACCGCCAGTGTTGCCCGACCCGGATGCTCCGGTTCCGATCGAGGAGCCGCCTGGCGCAATCCCTATTCCGAGTGACCCTCAGCCCGATCCGTTGCAGGCATGACCATGGCGCATCGCCGTCCGGTTGGGACGCGGTGCGCCATGGCTTGTTGTTTCCAGGTAGATTCACGCTTCCGGGCCTCTCCGCCCGCCGGCGATCTGCCATGGGCAGCCGCGGCGTCATCTGATGGCCCGACGTTTGCCTGAGGCCGAGCGCCCCAGGCAAGCGCTTCATGCGCTTCGCGGTGGGATGCCCACTGCCTGCCTGTGCGCTATACCAGCGTTTTCAGCATCTGCACGATGCCGCCTACGTAGATCTCATCCCAGTCTTCCTCGTCATAGCCAACCTGGGCGTAGAATCCGGCTGCCTCGGGCGTCGCATAGACCACGGCCTTCTTGCATCCCAGGTTCCGGACGAAACGCTCCGCCCGTTGCAGCATGACGCGGCCATGCCCGCCGCCTTGCCAGCCCGGATCGATCGCCACCAGGCGCAAGGCGGCGGCATCGTCGCGCAGTTCGTCGATCTGGATCGCGCCTATGGGTATGTCTTCAAGCCACAGCAGCAAGGGATGGCAATCCGGGCCAGGGGCCTCGTCCGATCGTGGCAGGTTGAACACCTTGCGGCGTATCCCGTGATACGCTTGCCAGTCCTGCGCGCAACGTGGATGATCGAGGCGATAAGAGTCCTGATCCTGCCGCTGATCGGTTGGCATTCAGCCTTTCCCGGTGTTTCCCGTCCCGCCATTCCAGCGGTCACCTCTTAACCGTAAGACGGAAACCCGGTAAAAGCGAGTTATTATCCGCGCCCTGGGTGTGGCCCTTTGACACATTACCGGCAGGGATAGGCATCGCATGGCCGTCGTCATCACCATCGCGCAACAGAAGGGCGGCACCGGCAAGACAACCCTTGCGGCGAACATTGGCGCCGCCCTGGCTGCGACGCGCAGGGTCGCCTTGCTCGACATCGATCCGCAGCACAGCCTGACGCGATGGCATGCCCTGCGGCCGCCATCCGCCGCCGGGCTGAGCTGCGTGGACGTGTCGGGATGGCGGGTCGCCAGGGAGCTGGACCGGATGAGGGCAACCTACGACGTTGTGGTGATCGACAGCCCGCCGCAGATCGACACGGATGCCCGCCTGGCGATCCGCGGCGCCAACCTGGTGCTGGTGCCGGTGCAGCCCAGCCCGCCGGACCTATGGGCCGCGGAAGGAACGCTGAAGCTTGCGGCGGCGGAGAAACGCAGGGCAGCCCTGGTGCTGAATCGGCTGCCCTCGTCAGGCAAGCTGCGCGACATAATGACAAAGCAACTGAGGGCCGCCGGCACGCCCCTCCTGGCCGCCGCCATCGGCAACCGCACGGGTTTCGCGACCGCCTTCGCCGAGGGCCTGGGCGTGACGGAAGCCGCCCCTCGATCAATTGCGGCGAATGAGCTACGTGCCCTGCTGACCGAGTTGCTGGAGATGATGGGATGACGATGTACGCGGGCCTGAAGGCGCTGCACCTGTTGTGCGCGGTGCTGTGGGTCGGAGGCATGTTCTTTGCCTACGTGGTGCTGCGGCCAAGCCTGGCGGCGATCGAGGCGCCGCAGCGGATGCTGCTGCATACGCAGGTTTACCGGAAGTTCTTCCTGGTTGTCTGGCATGCCATGCCGCTGATCATCATCACCGGTTTCGCCATGCTGGGGATGATCGGCATGGGGAACGCGGCCTGGCAGGTCCACGCGATGCTGGCGCTGGGCCTGGTGATGGCGGCGATCTTCCTGGCGATCTTCTTTGGCCCCTACCGGCAGTTTCGCCGCACCACCGACCGGACCCGGATGGCCGGCGGCCTGGACAGCGTTCGCAAGCTCATTGGCGTCAACCTGGTGCTCGGCCTTCTCACCGTGATCATTGCGGGACTGCTTTGACCCCGTAAAGGCGGCGGACCAGCATGGGCATCGACAGGCCCTGCGCCAGGATGGTCCACACCACCACGGCGTAGCACACGGCAAGCAAGGCATCCCGATGGGGCGACGGCGCAAGCGTGAGCGCAAGGGCGATCGAGATGCCGCCTCGCAAGCCGCCCCAGGTGAGCACGACAATGCCTTTCAGTCTCGGCAGGCCACGCACATGCACCAGCATGGTCGGCACCGCGACGCTGATCAGCCGCGTCACCAGCGCCAGGGCAATGCCAGCCAGCGATGCTGCCAGCAACTGGACGGACAGATCGACCGAAAGCAAGGCGAAGCCCATCAGCAGGAACAGCACGGCGTTCAGCAGTTCGTCGATCAGGTCCCAGAACTGGATGACCTGATCGCGCGAAATGTCAGTCATCGCGAAGCGCGCGGAATGGTGCCCGGTCAGCAACCCGGCAACCACCACCGCGAGCGGGCCGGACACATGCAGGGCCGCGGCGAGGGTATACGTGACTGTGACCAGGGCGAGCGTAATCGTCAGTTCCAGCCCCGGTTCATCGACCAGATGCAGCGCATGGTAAGCGATGACGCCTGTCAGCAGGCCAAGGACGATGCCGCCGCCACCCTCGGTCAGCAGTTCGAAGGCAAAACTGCCAGGGGTGGCGGTTCGGCCGTTGGCCCATTCCAGCGTGATGGCGAAAAGCACCACCGCGACACCGTCGTTGAACAAGCTTTCACCGTTCACGACAGCGAGCAGCCCAGCCGGCAACCCGGCTTCCCGCAACAGGCCGCCGACCGCGATGGGATCGGTCGGGGCAAGGATCGCGCCAAGCGCGAGGCACCACGGCAGCGGGACGGAGCGGGCGAAAACAAGCCAGATGCCGAAGCCATACAACACCGTTGCCATCATGACGCCGAGTGTCGACAGCGACAGGACGGTCCATTTCCTGGCAAGCAACTGGTCCACGTCGACGTGCAGGCTGCCGGCGAACAGCATGAAGGCCAACAGGCCATCCAGGAACACGTGCGGCAAGTCGGTGGCGGTAATGATCTTGCCCCACCACTGGCGCAGCTCGACCACATCGACTGATCGATCGACCAGGATAAGGATGATTGAGAGGATCAGCGATCCCGCCATCAGGCCAATCGTCCGCGGCAGGCGCACGTAGCGATGGTTGACGATCCCAAGAATAGCCACAAGCAAAAGCACGACGGCGGCAAAACTGAAAGAGGACATCCGTGCTCCGGTTGGCTGCCGCGTTGCGCCATGCGGGCTTATTCCGCAGAATGTACCCCTTGGCAGGGGAGAAACCAATGGAAGTCCGCCTTGACGGTCGCACCGCGATCATAACCGGGTCCAGCAAGGGGCTGGGGCTTGCGATGGCGAAGGAGTTCGCGTCCTCCGGCGGCAATGTCGCGATCCTGGCGCGCAATCCGGACGGGCTGGCCGAGGCGCGGGCGGTCGCCTCCCAAGGCGCATCCGGGAAAGTGGCGACCTTTCAGTGCGACGTGTCGAAAGCCGAAGACATCAACGCGACGTTCGCAGCGGTGATCAAGACGTTCGGGCAGGTCGATATCCTGGTCAACAACGCCGGGCTGTCGCGCGCCATGCCCTCGGACCAGATCACCGACGACATCTGGCAGGAGGACCTTGACCTCAAGCTGTTCGCCGCCATCCGGCTGGCCCGGCTGTGCTGGCCGGGGATGAAGGAACGCAAGTGGGGTCGCATCATCAACGTGCTGAACACCGGCGCCAAGGCGCCACGGGCGAACGGGGCGCCGACGGCGGTGTCCCGCGCCGCCGGCATGGCGCTGATGAAGGTTCTGTCCGCCGAGGGCGCGCCGCACGGCATCCTGGTCAACGGCATGCTTGTCGGCCAGATCGTGTCCGACCAGATCGCTCGGCGTTACAAGGCTGATGGCGCGAACGAACCGTTCGAGGCCTATGTGGCGAAAGCCGGCGCGGGCATACCGATAGGGCGCATGGGCAAAGCGGAGGAGTTCGCCGCGATGGCGTGCTTCCTGTGCAGCGACCATGCCGGGTTCACGACGGGGACCGCGATCAACATGGATGGCGGGGCCAGCCCGGTCGTCTGATCAGGAAGCGTCGGCCTGAAGCGGAGCTGGTTCAGTCAGATGGCGAACCCGAGCCTGGCTGAACCAGTATCCTGTCGCTTTCGATAACACGGCGAAAGCTATTCGGCGTCGTTGCCCAATCGAGGATATCGACACGGAACGGCAGGTCGGATTCGGAAAAATCCTCCCGCATCGCGCCCATAACCATGGCTGGCAGTGGCTTGCCGGCCATGGCCGCAAGATCGAGATCGGAGTATCGTCGCGCGGCGCCCTTGATCCGGGAACCAAAGGCCCAAACCTCGTGATCCGGCACGTGCTTGCGCAGGATCGCGCGAAGGATGCCCAACTCGGCCGGGGACACGTCAAGCATTCCTGGCTTCCAGAACGGCCAGCAACTGAACGGCATCTCGGGCGAACGCCAAGCTTATGGAATAGACGGTCGCGGCCATTGGTTTTTGATAGGTACAGGACGTCTTGTTCCTGGCTACATGATACTGAAACCAAGCATTAACATTGTCGATCAGGCCATTTTCAGCGGCAATACGGAACAGGTCACGCCGAGAGACGCCGTCCACGCTGGCAGGGCCGATATCGACACTGAGGCGACGACGCATGAATTTCCAGCACAACTCGTAGGTGAACGCGAAATGCTGGATGACTCCTAAACGAATGGCCTGTTGGGTCACCTCGTCGAGGGCCGCCATGAGCTGCTGATCCTCGCTTCTGGCCTGCACCGCCAAAAGAGCGGCGATGACATTGCTCAGGGCATCGAGAACCAGCGGCATGAAGTCCCTCTTGCCCGTACCATACGCCGCAAGCGGCCAGAGGGCTATGCCGCCAGGAACGCCTCCACCGGCGGCAGCGATTGGGCTGGGTCTTCCTCCTGCGGCACATGACCCAGGTCCGGGAAGGACACGAGGCGGCAATGTGGCACGACCTTCAGGTAATCCTGCGCGTTGCTGATCGGTATGAGCCTGTCCTTCTCGCCCCACACCAGCAACGTCGGCGCCTGGATGCGACGCAACATCGGTTCGGGGCGTCGCAGCAGGACCTGGGCGGTGCGGTCGAGCAAGGCTGCGCGCACGCCAGGCGCCAGCATCAGGTCCCGGTAACGCGCAACCACGTCATCCGTCAGCCGGTTCTTGTCGGCGTAGGCGGGCGCGAGGTTCATGCGCAGCATCCAGGTCGGCAAGGTGTAAGGCAGCAGGCGAGCGACGGCTGGAACCTTGGCCGGCTTGTCGTACTCAAACCCAGGGCTTGCGTAGCCGTCAGGCGATATCAGGACGAGCTTGCTCACCCGCTCGGGATGCGCCGCCGCGAACTGCCAAGCCAGCTTGCCCCCCATCGAGTTGCCAACCAGCGCGGCTTTCTTCACTGAAAGCGCGTCCATCAGCGCGCCCAGCACAACGGCAGCCCGCGCGTCGGAGTAGTCGCCGGTCGGGTCGGCGCCGGTCAGGCCGAAGCCGGGCAGGTCATAGCGTATCACGCGGTAATGGCTCGACAGACCCGCTGCCCAGGGCTCCCACGTATGCAGGCTGGACCCCAGGCCGTGCAGCATGATCACGGCGGGGGCGGTTTTGGGGCCGGTGTCGCGAACATGCAGCCGCAGCCCCGCCACCGGAAGGAACTCCGAGGGCGGCCCGGCGTATTTCGCTTCCAGGTCGGCGCGCGGCTTGTCAGGGGCATAGAGCCAGAGGCCGCCGCCGATCAGGCTGAGCGCGGCCAGCAAAAGGATCATGGTCAGCGCTTTCATTCCCGATCGGCTGGCTCGGGCGTCAGTCCATAGGGCTTCACCAGGTCCCAGATGTGGCCGGGCACCATCGTGCGCAACCGCTTCGGGTGGGCGCGCTTCAGGTGGATGACGGTTTCCACCGCTTTCATCTCGACACGGGCGCGGGCGAACTCCAGGCCGCGCGGGCCGATGCGCGGCATCAGCCAGGCGGCCAGGGGCCGCGCCCAATCCGGCATGCGCCGCAGCGGCAGGCCGCCCGCCGCGCGTTCGGTGTTCTTCATGAAACCTGAGACCGCGCCTTTGCGCTTGCCGGCGCTCCCTGGCGCGGCCGTGCGGATCTCGTCGCCAAGGGCAGCGAGCAGTTCCTCGCCGCGCCCGTTGCGGACCAGCAGCCATTGCTCGCCCTGCCCGCCCATGTAGCCCACGGTGATGTCGGCGAGGACATTGGTGTAGTCAACGCAGGTGCGGCAGGTCAGCGGGAAGAAGTCCGGCGGCAACTGGGAGATCGGCAATTGCAGGAAAGGGATTTCCTTGGTGCGGCCGTCGGTGAAGCGGAGCTCCACATGGTAGTCGGCGCGGAACTCCAGGTAGGTGATGGATGCCGGGTCTTCGGCGAGCAGGCTGAGGAATTCATGGAATTTTTCCGTGGTGGTGTTGTCGGAACAGGGCGTGCCGATGACGTAAAGCCGCTCAAGGCCAAGCTCGCGTTCCAGCGCGCGCAAGGCGTAGACCTGGCAGGGGATGCCAATGATGCCCAGGCGCTTGTACCCCTTGTCCCGCGCAGGTTCGAGCAAGGCCAGCAGCGGCGCGTAGCCCATCCGCATGCCTCGGCACTGCGCCATCCCGGCCGGATCGGTGACGAGGACGGGGACAGGGCGCCAGCGGTCGTCCGGGTCGGGCGCCATGGTCAGCACCGCGTCCACCGCCTGCGTTTCCAGCAGGCGCTCGGCGATCCGTGTGGCGATGCCGGTCCATTGCGCGCCCTGTCGCGGCGCGACCAGCGACGCGCGCAGCATCCGGCGGAAGGGGCCGAAGAAGATCTCGTCAGGCCGGTCGGCGCTGCGGGAACGGCCATGCACCTCCGTTTCCAGGCGTTGGTAATCCGGCTTGATGAACTGGCACGCCTTGCCGCATTGCTTGGGATCGTCGGTGCGGGAGATCCCGCAATCGGTGCAAAGCCCTCGGGCAGCCGCGGCTCGCAAGGGCGGCGCCCAAACCGGTGTTGCTGTCACTTGATCAAGATCTCCATGCCGCCGGCCCTGTCGTGAGGGCGCGGCAGTCCTGCTTTCAGGCGGTCAACGCAAGGCGCGCCGAGGCCATGAATGGATGGGTGGCACGAACCCTCGGACGTCACTCAAGCTAACCTAAACCGAACTTCCGCCGCCAATCGACACATAAATCATTAATACGCCTCAAGAAAGGCCGTTCAGCGGGATAGTCCCTGCCTGCGCGGCGAGGGGCATGGCGAGTCTGTTGAAGACCTCCTGCTAGAGGTTTGCGGAAAGTTCCAACCAAAGCGTCCAGGAAAAATTTCTAGGCATCTAGCTGAAATCACTTACTTGTTATGATGAATTT
>CAXTXZ010000104.1:0-4271 GCA_964248015.1 uncultured Rhodopila sp.
TCATCACCCCTGGAAAATCGCCTGCCGAACATTAACCGTGGCTAAGGGATCACCGGCAGCGTCTGCCGAAACTGCTTTGGGTCCGCAAGCTTCTTTGATGCTGAAGGGCGTGTCACGCACCTCCCAGAACTGTCCCTGCCCCCAGATTGCCACGCCGCCGCCTGTGTCGTCGGCATACCAGCCATCATGCACCGCCACTATGCTCCACCCCGTCGCCCTGGCGGCATCCGCATCGCCGATGCAGAAGAAGTCTGTCAAGCCGGCGCTATCCGGGACAATCAATGGCGTGTTCCGCGCCATCTTGATCTCAAACTGTGGCACTTGCCCTGCCTGAGCACGGATAATGAACATCATGACAGGAACCGCTCGACCTTCGCGACGAATGTAGCCGGTTGTTCCAGCTCCGGATGATGCCCGGCCGCGGCGACCGTTTCAAACACCGCACCCCGGATCAGCCTGGCATAGTGGCTGCCATAGGCCGGAGGAACCACGCCATCGCTTTCGCCCCACAGCACCAGCGTGGGAACGCGGATGCGGTGCAACCAATGCTTGAGCTGCGGATTGAACATATGCGGGCGCCACGCGAACAGGCACAGCGAATCCCAGTTGCGGGCCAGCGTCACCATCTCGGCGTCGGACATGGCATCATCGATCGTCGCCTGCCAACCCAATCCATGCAGGCCGGGCGCACGGCGCGACGGGTCGTGCCAGCTCAGCCGGTTCAGTTCAGCGGGGTTGGTGTTGAACATATGGGCGAAGTCACGCTCCGTCCGCTCGCCGATCTTGACGCCAACGGCATCGACCAGGACCAGGCGGTCAAGTTTCGCATGGCCCGCCACCGCGACCTCGGCGGCGATCCAACCGCCGAACCCAAAGCCGGCAATGGAGATCTTTCTCCCTGGCAGCGTGTCGAGCACGTCCAGGTAAAGATTCACCAGATCATACATCGTATCGAAATCCGCCGGCAGCGGCGAAGCGCCGAAACCTGGATGCGAGGGCGCGACGATCTGGCGGGTCTTCGCCAGTTCCGCGACAAAGGAAGCCTTCGGGCTGACCGGGTTGACGCCGTGGATCAGCAGCAGCGTGTCGGCGTTGTCCGGCCCCGCGCGCAGGACCTCCAGCGAATGCGGGCCAACCTGCATCATTCGGCGGCGTGCCGTTCATCCAGCGGCGACAGGCCCTGCAGTTGCGGCAGCACATGCTTGGCGCACAGATTGAAGCTCTTCATGGCCTCGGCGTGGGTGACGAGGCCTTGCCGGGTCATCATGATGATGCGGCCAACGCCGCCGACACGCTCGCGGAATGCCTTGATCTGCCGGACAACCGTATCGGGATTGCCGGCGAACATCTGCCCCTGGTCGATCAGGCTTTGCACCGTCAGGTTGGTCGGACGCTTCGACTGTCCCGCGCGCCACGCAGCAGGCGTCATTTCAGGCGCGATCTGGCCCGGCAGGAACTTCGACATCTGCGGGGCGCTCTTGATGCTGACGGTCAGGAACCAGGGGATTTTCTGGCCAATGCGGAATGCTTCCTCATCCGTGTCGCCGACATAGCAGAACGCCATGTACGAAAAGCGGTCCTCTCCCGGCTCAGGCAGGCCGGCGACGCGGCGGGCGTGCTTGTACGTCTCGAATGCCTGGCGCGTGCGGTCGTAGCCGCCGAACAGCAACGTGTTGATGTAGCCGCGACGTCCCAGTTCGGCACAGGTCGGCATGTCGCTGGTCGCCGCCCAAAATTCAGGCCGCGGCTGCTGCCAGGGACGCGGCCAGACGTTGACGTGGGGATGGGTGAAGAACTTGCCCTCCCAGTTGAACGGGCCGTCATGGCTGGTCAGCGACTTCTCGATCAGGTCGATGGCTTCCCACTCGCGCTCGCGGATGCGCATCGGGTTGGCGTCGCCGGAAACCATTTCCGTGGCGCCCGACTTGACAAAGCCGATGTCGAGGCGCCCGCGCGAGATCACGTCGATCGTCGCATACTCGGTCGCCACCCGCACCGGATCAGGCCGCACGGTAATCAAGGTGCCGAGGGAAAGAATGCGGACCTTTTTCGTCATCTGCGCGACGATGCCAGTGATGACCGGGCTCGCCGCCCAAAGGTTGTTGATGCCGGAATGGTGCTCATTCGTCACGATATGCAGCCCGAGGTCGTCGCAGAGCCGGTACTCCTCAAATACCTCATCATACAGCCGAGCGGCGATGCCTGGTTCGCAGTATTTACTGGGCAGGCTGGCGCGGACAGATTCCGCCGCGTCGAGCACTTCGGCCGGAACGAACGGATACGGGTTTTCGCAGTGGTTCCAGAGTTCGATGTTCACCATTCCCATTACCCCAAGGTGCGGCGATACAAGGCGATCAGCCGCTCCCAGTGCCGCTCCGCCGCTGGTTTGTCGTAGCACCAACGTTGCGGGAAGGCGAAGCCGTGATGCGCCGCCGGGTAGATCTCCAGTTCGCCGCTGTTGCCGGATTGCTCAAACAGCCCCCGCAGTTCCGCCACCATCGGCAGAGGCGCCAACTCGTCATGTTCGGCGCAGGCGATGTAAAGTTCGCCCTTGGCTTTCGCCAGTGTCAGATGCGGGCTTTCCTGGTTCTCGCTGATCAGCCAGGTGCCATAGAAGGATGCGGCGGCGGCGACGCGATCGGGATAACGGGCGGCTGCGGCCAGGGAATAGGGCCCGCTCATGCAGTAGCCATGCGTGCCAACGGGGCCGGCCTTGGCAGCGTCTTGCCGGTCAATGAAGGACAGCATGTCGGCGAAGTCCTCCATCACCGGCGGGATTGTCATCTTCGTTCGCACAGCGCGCATCCGCGCCTGCTCGGCGCTGCCCTTTGTGGTGACATCGGGACCGTATTTCGTGTCTTTGCCGGCGCGGTAATAAAGGTTGGGCAGAACGACATAATAGCCAACAGAACAAAGCCGGCGGGCCATGTCATACAGTTCCTCACGGATGCCCGGCGCGTCCATCAGCAGGATCACGACGGGATGCGGGCCGTCGCGGTCGGGATGGACAATGAACGTTTCCATCTCTCCGCCACGGGTCTGGACGTCGCGGATTTCCTCGATCATGCCGTCTTCCTCCTGGGCCTTGGCAGGATGGTTACATGACCCGCGCATCCGGGCAAGCAAGCTTGCAACGGGCCGCGTCGCCGCGCAAAGTGCCGGCAAAGAACAGGAGGATTGCAATGGCCAAGCTGTTGTCCCGGTTGCCCGAGCGTCTGCATCACATTGCCCATGTCGTTAAGGACCAGGAAGCGAACCGCCGCTTCTTCGAGGATCTGCTCGGCCTGCCCCTGACCGCCACTTGGTGCGAACGCCATTTCAGCCCGTGGGTCAATCGAGAGGTATCGTTCTGCCACACCTTCTACAGCCTGGCGGATGGCGGCGCCCTGGCGTTCTTCTCGTTCGCCGATGAGGAAGTCTATCAGAAATGCCAGGCCGAGGCGCCGCCGCAAATTCGCAATTTCAGCCACGCGGCATTCAAGGTGGATGACGCGACGTATGACGAGATCGTGGGACGGTTGACGGCGGCGCAAGAACCGGTTCGGCAGACTGACCATGGCTATTGCCGCTCGATGTACTGCACGTCCCCGGACGGTTTGATCGTGGAGTTCACCGTTGACCCACCGGATGCCGAACAGATTGATGCGTTACGCCGAGCGGATGCTCATGATGAGCTGGCAAGATGGATGGCGGGCGACCACCGGACCAACAATGAATTCAGGACGCACGAAACGGTTTAGGCTGCGCCTGTCCAAACCGCGCAGATGGCTCTGAATCGGGAACTGTTGTGGACACGGGCCGGTGTGTCCCTTCAGGTTCAAGGCATGAACAGTGCCTGTAAAGTCCGTCTGGCGGCTTGCCGCTTCGAGCTTGGGCAAATGGTTTTACTTTGGATGCTCACTGACAACCTACGCCGCCAGATGCTGGCGTGGGGCGTCAGGCAGCCGATTCTGTCGGGTTGACCCATGCCCAAGTTGGGAAAACCCTTGCCGACCGTAAACCTTCGCTTGGCTAAGGTTATTGAGACATGATGAATCGAATATGTCTGACATATCGATAAACCATGGCTGCATACAAAAAACATTGCAAAATATCTTTAAAAGGTGTATATAATTGTCATATGTTTGCTTATTTTTAGCATCATATTGATTTTTGAAAGTTTTGTTAATGACATCTCATATTGAACTCACGTTCAATGATCCGTTCACAACGGATGACCTTGACCTGTTGCAGACGCTTTATAATCGCCAAGCCGTGACTGCGGCAGGCGC
>CAXTXZ010000104.1:4371-9382 GCA_964248015.1 uncultured Rhodopila sp.
ACAATGATTGTGCGGCAGGGCATGATTTACCTGACGATCGCCAGCGGCCAAGTTCAATATTTCAATCCAGGCATGGGCGCCACCTATAACACCAGCCTTCCGGCCGCTTTCGCGCCCGGCACAACCACGGCGCCCGCCCCGGTTCTTCCTGCTCTGCCAACGGACCCGGTTCCCGCATCCGTTGCCCCGGGCAGTTCCGGGCGTGTGCTCACCGTTCCTGTTGGCACGCCGATCCAGACAGTGGTCTCCACCGCCCAGCCCGGCGATACCGTTGTGGTATCGGCTGGAACGTATACTGCTGGGGCCACATGGTCAGTGCCGCTGAAACTCGTCTTGACTGGCGTCGTGCTTGACCTGGTTGGTCAAACAGCCAACCTTCCGCACGGCCTTGGCGCTTTGACGCCTTTCGCTGACAGCATAATTCAGGATGGTGAAATCAAGAATGTGGCGCTGGACCAGACAACGGCACAGCTAACAAGTGCCATACGTCCTGGTGCCGCCTGTTACTTGACCGTCAACGGGACATACATGCACGATAACCAGACGGGTGTTGGGCAAGGCGGTTTTGCCTGCGTCATTGTCCTAAACAACTGCAAACTTGACAATAATGGCCTTGGTGACGGTTACACGCACAACATTTACACGCATGGCAACTCTTTGACCTTGAACAATGTCACTTCAACAAACCCGAAGGGTGGGCATGCGGTCAAATCTCGTGATCCGCAACTGACCATCAACGGCGGTGTTTTCAACGCCAGCGACGCCACAATCATTGACATGTCGGACGGCACAACCACGAAGTTTCAAATTACGAATGCGACGCTCAACAAGAGCGCCAGCGATGCGAACCATGGCATCCTGGGTTATGCAATGGAAAGCACAACCAACGGCGCTGCGGGTGGTTCAGTCACAGGCGGGACAATCAATGCGGCTTGCGTCTCTCCGCTGATACAGACGCAGGGCGGAACAATTGCCCTAAGCGGCGTGACTGTCACAGGAAATACAATCACTTCGGCTGGCTCCGGAACGGTAACCGGACTGTAAGGCGAACTCTTCCTTCATTCAGCCCGCGCGCTGGGGACAACCATTCTCCAGCGCGCGCTCATGCTTGCCGACACGCATGACCGTGCCAGCGCGCGAATCAAGACTGATAATACTATAAATTGCCGGGCGGCTTTCACTGCTGTTGTAGAGGTGTAGTTCCCCCTCCGCCGAGGTATAACCTGTTGGCAAATAGGATTTTGGCCAGCTTTGCCATTCTTGTTGGCGTCATTGAGCAGGTAAAGACCTGCGAACATCGAAGCTTGCAACCTGAAGATTATGCCACCACAGGTCGATATCAACTTTCTGACATGGTGTTTGCCAGGAAAAGACAGCCATCAAGCTGATGTCGCCCTGGTGCGTCAGTTGGCTGAGGCGCCGATCAACCGCAGCCGCAGGTACCGCGAGATCACGTCGATCACAGTCACTGAAACCAGGATCAACACGATCACGTAAGCCACCTGATCCCAGGCGTTGATCTGTATGCGTTCAGATAAGCGCAATCCGATTCCCCCGGCCCCCACCAGCCCTAGGATTGTCGCCTCGCGGGAGTTGGACTCGATCTGGTACAGCGTCTGGCTGATCATGACCGGAAGCACCTGCGGCAACACAGCGAAGCGCAGGCGAGCAATTGTCCCGGCGCCGACTGATGCAATGCCTTCGACCTGCCTGGCGTCGATCGTCTCGATAGCTTCGGAAAACAGCTTGGCCAGCACGCCGATTTCGGCCACCGCGATGGCCAGGATGCCAGAGATTGGTCCAAGTCCCATGGCGCGGACGAAAACGAGCGCCCAGATCAACTGGTCAAGGCCACGCAGCCCGTCGAACAGGCGGCGGGTGAAAAACCGGAAAACCGGCTGCGGGATCACGTTGCGCGCGCCCAGGAAGCCTAATGGCGCTGCGGCGACCACAGCCAGCATGGTCCCGAGATAGGCCATGGCAATGGTTTCCAGCATTGACCGCCATAATTCGGCATGATCCCACGCCCTAAAACCGGTCCAATCCAGCATCAGCCGGACGATCACCCAGACCCGGGGCAAATCCGTAAGGACGCGGCTGAAATCAAACAGCCACATCAGGTAGAACAGGTAGCCAAAGATGGCGGCAAGCAGCAGCCAGCGCAGCCGCCCGCCCGCGCGAAACACATCCGGATGGCGCGTGCGTTCAGCCGCGACCGCGGCGGCATCGAGCGTCGTCAGACGAACGGAGCCGCTCATGCCGTCGCTCCCGTGGTCGCGCTGATGAAGCGCCGGCGAATTTGTTGTGATGCCAGATCAATTGCAACCACCAGCATCAATATCAAGATAACGATCGCGCTGACTTCTTCGTATATATTGAAGCCAATGACGCGTTTCAGTTCCTGGCCTATGCCGCCCGCGCCGACAAAGCCGATAATGGTGGACGAACGCACGTTGATCTCGAAACGCAGCAGCGCGTAGCTCAGGAAGCCCGGCAACACCTGTGGCACGATGCCATAGCGAATGCGCGCCATCCAGGAACCACCCACGGAACTGATGCCTTCCACCGCCCGCAGGTCGGCATTCTCATTCAGTTCAGAAAAGAGCTTCCCCAGCGCCCCGGCAGTATGTATCGCAATGGCAAGGACACCGGCCAGCGGGCCGATGCCGAACGGCCATACCAGGATAAACGCCAGCACGACCTGAGGGATGGTTCGCATCACCTCCAGGATGCGGCGCGTGGCTAAAACGATGACGCGGTTCTTGAGCAAAGGCTGGGTGGCCGGGAAACACAGGGCGAATGCGGCCGCGAAGCCGATCGCCGTCGCCAGGATCGCCATCTGGATGGTTTGCCACAGCAGCGTCAGGTAGACATCAATGCGATAGAACCAGTAGGCGATTGACTGCGGCTGCTTCACGCCTTCAAAGGCATGCGTCCATGCCAGCACCCAGACCGGATCGTCTCCGCGCCGAGGCTCAATGGACAAGAGCTTGCCAAAATATTCGCCAATCCGAGGGATGCCATTCACGACCTTTTCGGGTGAAAAATCAGTCCAGGCAGCGGATATGACGAACAGCAAAACGATGACCGCGAAGGTCAGCAGCGTCTCTGTCCGCCGTGCTCGGCGGAGTGCGCTGAAACGCTGCTGGAACAGCCGGTAAGAGGGATCGTCCGTAGGGTTGGCAACCCCCGCCATGGCCAGGTTTAGGATCGGTTGCCCCGGCGCTCCGCCTCGCGCAGTCCGATAATGTCCTTGTACAGGTCCATGGTCGCCGGCACGTAGCCGACGCCCGCGCCCTGTTCCACCGCATTGTAAACGTCGGGATGCGATTTCGGCAGGTCGAGCAGGAAGTCGGAAAACTCCTTCTTCAGGCTGGCGGGCAAAGCGGTCCGCACCGCCCATGGCCCGTTCGGGATCTTGCCGGACTGCCAGATGATGTTGACGTCGGACATCTTCAGCATGTTGCGATCAACCATCGAACGCAGGTTGCCGCGGCTGTAGCCTTCCGCGATGTCGCCTTGCCCTGATGTCCACGTCACGCAGGCGTCATACTGCTTGTTGAGCATGGCGACGACACCCTGCTCGTGCCCGCCAGCGAAACCGGTGCGGGAGAAATACTTGCCGTCCGCCAGGTCAATGCCCTTGGTCTTCAGCGTGGCGCTGGGGATCAGGTACCCTGATGTCGAGTTCGGATCGGCCCAGGCCAGCGAATGCCCCTTCATCTGCTCGACGGTCGTGATGCCGGAGTCTTTCCGGGTCACCATCACCGAATAGTAGTAGGTCGATCCATCCTTTTCCTGCGGCACGATAATGGGCTCGACGCATTTGCAGTCGAGCCAGGTGCCGGCGAAGCCCGAGGCGCCGAATTCGGCGGCTTCGAGCTGACCGGCGGCGATGCCCTGCATCACGCCCGCATAGTCCGCGGCCGGGAAAAGCTTCACCGGCACGCCTAATTTTTCCTGAAGCAATTTTTGGAAGCCGTCGTACTGCGCCAGCCTGTCCTGGGTGTTTTCGCCACCCAGCAAGCCGATGCGGAACTCCTTGATCTGCGCTTTCCAGTCCTGCGCCTGCGCGCCGGACGGCGCTTGCAGACCAAGGCCGATGATGGCGGCAAGCGTCATGCGGGTGAAGCCGCGGCGGATTATCATGTCTGTTCCCCTATGGGCCGGATCGTCATCTAGACGGAGACGGACGCCAGCGCGGTTGCCGGCAGGTTGGTGGAGGTCATCCGCTCGTCTACCGTTTCCTGCTCTGTATGGCCGTAGATTTCGCGCAGGACGCTTTGCGTAAGGCCTTCCGGCGCGCCATCAAAGACGATGCGCCCAGCGGACATGCCGATGACGCGCCGGCAATAGGCGCGGGCGGTATCCAGCGTGTGCAGGTTGGTGAGCACCGTGATCCCGTCGCGGCGGTTGATGTCGGCCAAGGCGTCCATCACGATCTTGGCGTTGAGCGGGTCGAGCGACGCGATCGGCTCATCCGCGAGCAGGATTTTCGGCTCCTGCAGCAGGGCGCGGGCTATGGCCACGCGCTGTTGCTGGCCGCCGGACAGGGTATCGGCGCGGTTCATGGCGATATCGGCGACGCCAAGCCGGTCAAGCGCGCGGATGGCGAGCGCGCGTTCGACTGGGGTGAACAGCTTGAATAGCGCGCGGGAACCAGACATGTAATTAAGCCGGCCGCAAAGAACGTTGGTCAGGACGTCTAGCCGGCTCACCAGATTGAACTGTTGGAAAATCATGGCGGTATGGGCGCGCCACGCGCGCAGTTCCTTGCCGCGCAACGTGGTCACGTCGCTTCCATCACACAGGATCTTGCCTTGGGTCGGGTCGATGAGCCGGTTGATCAAACGCAGCAATGTTGATTTGCCGGCACCGGACCGGCCGATAATACCGACCATCTCGCCGTCTTCGAAGGTGACGGAGGCCTGCGCCACCGCGAACTTCGAGCCAAATTGGCGGCTTACGTCAATAAGTTCCAGCAATGGTCAACCCTGCATCCACGGACCCC
>CAXTXZ010000105.1:0-7650 GCA_964248015.1 uncultured Rhodopila sp.
AATGCAGATAGCTCTCGATGGACGCGATGGCCACACGGGCCTCAATCCAGATCATTTCAATGCCAGCTAGCGAGATACGAAGCATTCATTACGACACCTTTGTCCAGCACCCGATCAATAACTTCAGCAAAGCTAATGAAGGCAAGGATCTTGTTAACCGCCATTACTTTAAGTTCTCCGGAAGATTATTGGGATAGTCAGCCTCAAACGAAACTTTATAATGATAATACAACAAATATTAGCGCCACCGCAGTATCATTTATTGTTAACAAATTATAAATAGGGCCTGCTCAGAATTATTGATGAAATCAGCGACGGCGATGCCGGCAAGAAATTCACTAACGCCGACCCGGTAGCGGCGCATTACGCTCTGGCAGAATACCAGCAATGCCGCCGGCGTATCTGTGACGCCATGCGCAAGGTTCGGCGAAGGCTGTCTGCTTGCTTAAGAAAGATGAAGACATGCTTGTCGCCGAGATTTGGACGATGATATGCTGAAACAGTTACTGAAAATCCAGTGCGGCATCTTTGTCATGCCCATCGGACGCCCTGCATGGCTCGGCACGCCTACATCAGCCGCCGCGTCTGGCTGGACGGTCCGTCGCTGGCCAGCGCCAAGGCGGTGGCGACCGAACGCAAGCGCTGCGTCGTTGTTTCCACGTCAGCCAGCAAAGCCGGCGCACGGTCCGCCAGCAGCGATGACAGCGCCGGTGCCCGGCCGTCCATCACGGCTTCGGCCAATGCCTCGGTTTGCCGCAGCAGCCTTTCGGTCTGGGATGCAACATCATCCAGGTGGCTCAACGTGGCGGTCAACACAGGGCCGACATCGTCTCCATTGGATATTTGCGTAACAATGACAGGTGGGGTGTCCACCGCTGTCGCCTGAACCTGCTTCATAGAGGCGACCAGCGCAGACAGCGCGTTGTCGTGTTCGGCCAGCGCAGCTTCTACGCGCCGCACGGATTCACCGATATCGCCCGAAAGTGTCGCAAGTGTCGCCACTGTTGCCTCCTGTGCTTCCTCGGCTGGCAGCCGAACAACGATTGTTTCCAGTCGGCGGGTCAGGGCCTCGAGGTGATCGAGCCCCGGCGTCGCCGCCTCCGCGCGCGCTGCGGCATCGGGCAGGCCGGACGCCATGGCGTCGGCGATCTGGCTGACCAGTTCGACCGGTAGCTGCGACGCCACGTTTTCCAGCCGAGAGGTCAATGTCTCCAGCAGATCCAGGCTGCGCGGCGGCGCTGCCAGTATAGCCGGGATCGCGTCAGCGGTCGCTTGAAGCTGCGACACCATTGCCATGAACTGGGACGCGACGTCCGGCAGCAGCGCCGCCTGCGTCTCCGCTTGACCCGAAAGCGCTGCCAGACGCTCGATCTGGGCGGCAAAGTCCTCTCTTGCTGTGCCGAACAGACGCGCGGTGGTGTCCAGCGCTTCAACGGCGTGGCCAGTACGGGCGGCGATATCTGTTATCGCCGTTGTCGTTGTTGATCCCACGGCGGCGATCTCCTGCGCCGCTGTCGTCAACGCCTGTGTCTCAAGCTGCAGGCCATTGACCGCCGCCGTCATCTCGGCCGCAAGGTCAGGCAGGATCTGCAAGACCGCCTCGCTGTGGTTCGCATCCACCGCGAGACGTTCGGCCACGCGTTCGCCAGCCGCCGCGATACGTTGCCCCGCCGCATCCATCGCGCTGGCGCCATCGGCCAGCGTCGCCGTGATGTTTCCCAGGTTGGCGGTAATCGTGAACAGGCTGGAGGCACCTTGCCGGGTTTCCTCCGCCTCAGTAAGCATCGACAATAAGTGGTTCGTCGCCGCCTCTGCGCTTTTGGCAACCATGGCGATCGCCTGGCTCTCCGTGTCTGAAATTGACTGGCCAGTTGTGCGCAGCGTCTCCGCTTCCCGCAGCAGCGTACCGGCGGCTTGCATGGTTTCCCGGCCGGAGGCTTCAAGCGCGGCGCTGTCAGCGCACAGCACAGCCGAGGCCTCGGTCAGCGTCTGCACCGCCTGATCCGTCGCGGCGGTCACCAAAGCGGCGGCCTCGGACAGCGGCGCCAGGGCTGTATCGACGTGCGCCACGATCCTGTCGCCACTGGCTGAGATCGCCTCGCGGGCGGTGTCCAGGTGTTCGGCGATGCGTTGCCCGGCCATCCCTAGATGGTTGCTGCCCTCGATCACCGCGCCGGAAGCTTGTGACAGTGTCTCGGCCAGCGTTTGCGCCGCCTGATCCGCCGCGGCAGTGACCGAAGCAACGGCGTCAGGCAGCGGCGCCAGGGCGCTGGCGACATGCGCCGACATTTTATCGGTGGCCGCCCAGATTTCCTCGCAGGCATGGTCCAGCCGTCCTGTCACGCGCTGTCCCGCCGCGTTCAGGCTGCTCGTGCCATCAACCAGCACGTCTGCCGCTTCACGCAGCTTCTCAGTCAGCTCAGCCATGCCCACGGTATCCACTCGGACCGCGTCAACGCTGGCGATGACGGCGGCAATTTGGCCCACTGCTGCATGGACGCCATTCGCCACAGCCTCGATCGCCTGCCGTTCGGCGGCAATTTCCTGTCCCGCGCTGCGCAGCGTTCCCGCGGCCTGTTGGGCTTCCTGCTTCGCGGTTTCCACCGCGGCGCCATCAGCCCGCAGCACTGCGGACGCGTCATCCAGGCTGCGGCTAACCTGTTCCGCCGCCGTGGCCACCGTTGCGACAGCCTCCGGCAGCGTGGCAAGCGCCGCGTCAACCTGACCCACCGCTTCACCAGCGCGGGCCACCACGGTAGCGCCGGCTGTGGCGATTTCCCGTCCCGCCAGATCCAGCGCGACAGCATCCTTGCGCAAGGCGAGGGAGATCTCGCCCAAGGCGCTGATCTGGCCGGCGGCGGCGTCGATGGCCGAGCGGAAGGTTTGCACCGCGTTATCGACGGCCACCGAAAGCCGCTCGGCCGCAGCGTTGAAGGCCGGGTCCGACGCGGCGGCGAAGCCAGCCTTGATGAGCTCGGCGAGTTCAGGAATGGCGCGTTCGATCCTTTGCGTGGCTTCGGCGGCCCAACCAACCACGACCGCAGGTTGCCGCAAGGCTTTCTCTGCTTGTGCGACGCCTGCCGACAGCCGAGTCTCGGCATCGATCGCCGCATCAGCCATCCGGGCGACACGCGCGCTTGCCGCCATCACGTCCTGCATGACCGTGTTGCAGGACTGCTGCAGAGCCGCGACCTGGCTGCGTTCTCCGGTCAGTATGCCGTTCAGTTCCTGAACGATCGCTTGTAACCCGGCGAGCAGGGCAGGTGACGGATCATGCGTCGGTGCCCCTTCGGCCTGAATGGCTATCGGTATATGCGCGGCGACCGGCGCAACAGGCGTGACGCCAAACAAGCAGAGGGCGCTACCCAGCAGGGCAAGCAGCGCCAAGCCACCGCCGATCACAGGAAGCACTTGCATATCCGGCGAAGCCTCGACTCGCGGCAGCCCAAACGGCAAGGATGGACCAAGCAGCAGGCTTGCAAAGAGCGCGCATCCGGCCATAACCAGGCTGGCCAGGGCAATGCGCCGTCCCGGCATCTGGATGCGGACGGACGTAAAGCTGTCCTTGATGCGCATTGCTCCTGTCCTTCTACAACAGGCGCCCGAAGGGGCCGAGGTCAAGATTTAGGGTGTCGGGCGTGACGCCAAGACAGTTGCGGACAGACACCGCCGCCTCCCACGGCCGCAGCAGGGTCAGGCTGAGATGCTCCGCCTCCTCGGCCGTGATCGTTTCCGCTTCCAGCCGCCGGACGGTCTGCGCCTCTGTCAGCCAACGTAGGGATTTCACTAGTGTCGGCACAGGCGTGTCAGGTCTTGTTCGACCCGCTCCGGATCAGTTGACAGGCGCACCAGTGGTTCAACCGGTTGTGTCGGCGTCGCGGCGCTGATCATGGCGCACGGTCTCTGAACGTCATGCGGCCGGCGGTATCCATTGAGGCAAGCAGGGCGCGCAGGCCGACGATGATCAGGTCCCTCCAGCGATGGGAGATGACTAGTCGGGCATCGGCCACCACCTCGGCATCAAGCAGGCTGTCTAGCACGTTGACATGTGAATCCGGTGGTTTCACGGTCATAGGGGCGTCAGCCATGTGCGGCCTCCATCGCCTCGTCGTCTCGCCCGCCATCATCATCCAGCTTCCAACCACCGCCCATGGACAGCCCCGACGCGCTGTGCGATGGCGTCGCGGCAGTGAACGGAGGCAGTGTTTCCTGCGCGCCCCTCAAGACGCCATCTCCCGCATGGGTTTCTGAACGCTCGTGGCCGCAACCACAGGATCGTCGGAAACGATCAGCCGAGGGCCGGCATGACGCAGCAGGCTGTCCAGGGGTTGGAACTTGCTGGCGGCATCGGCCAGCAGGGAACGCAGCAGGTGATAGGCGTTGGTCAGCTGGGCTAACGTGACGGCGCCTTTGGCTATCTGCCGATCCGGGTGGGCGGAAGCGGCGCCTAGCCGCCATTGCCTGTGTAAGCTGGCCAGATCGACGCGATCAGACAGGCCCAGCACCTGCCAGGCACGGGTGATGTCCCGCGTCTCGACGATCACAAAGCGCACGGCGGAAAAACCCAGCGGCGGGAGCGGGCCGTACATGTCAATGCTGGCATCCTTAGCATGTTCCGCGGGCAGGGCGTCCAACGCCGCTTCAACAGGCGCCTCAGCGCCGGCGTTGACTAGCACCGTGACCAGGACTTCGGTTGCTGTGCAGGCGGCGCCACCCGAGGCAAACGCCAGCACCGCCGGACCAAGCGCTGTCAGCAAGGCAGCTTCCCGTCGGCTTCGCTCAGCAAGCAAAACGGCGTCCACCGCCTTGGCCAAAGCCGCCTTGCCCTGGCCCGTGGCGGCGGCAAACGCCGCGCAATGGCGCGCCATCACCGGTTCGGCGGCCCAGCGCAGCACCACATCCCATTGATGGCGGCCACCCTGCGCGGTCAACGCCATGCCGAGCGCGTTCCATGCCGGCTCCAGCAGGCGTGACACAGCCTCCGCTGGGCAGCAGGCGGCGGCCGGGTTCATCGGCAGGAACGGTCCAATTTGGCAGGCGATTTCCAGACGGCGCTGCACCATCAGCAGCCCGGCGGCCGTCGCCTTGCGTCCGCCACCGAACAAGGGCACATCGGGTTCCTGTTGCAGCAAAGCAACCAGCCCAGACCCATGGCAGGCGTGCACCTGCGGGGTGGCAACAGCGTTCAGCCCTGCCCGCAGCGCATCCAGCCCAGCCAGAGGCGCAAATCCCAGCAGTCGCACGTTTCGGGAACTCATGTGCGGAACGTCTTTCCTTGTTACAGTTCACGCAGCGCCATGGCGAAATCAGCATCGTGAAGGCATCGGTGTCGTGACCCAGCGCAGCCAAGGTCCCCGGCCGGAAAAATCTGGCGATGTCGGCGCCAATGCAGTCGGTCGTGCCCCATGCCAGCGCCAGATAGACATCGTCGCCCAGCAGGCCTGAACTTTCCGGCTCCAGCGAGACGACGTGCAGATCGGCTTTCCGGCCATTGGCCAGTGGCAGGCGGAAGCGGTCGCCGGCAGACAGCGGCATCCCGGCAGAACCCGACGCATACAGCTATGCAGCGCACCGACCATGCCGGCGAACCCGCCGAAGCCCGGAACATCGCTGTCGCCTGCCGCCGGTTCTTCGGCACGCGCGGTACGGGCACGCTCGCTCATGCGACGGGACACGCCGAAACAGCGCGGGACGAACGCATGGCCATTGTCGCCTCCCTAAGCCGTGGCGCCGGAGCCGCCGGCACTGTGCTGCAGGGACATGATGGTCTCCGCGTAAAGGGCGTGGTCAGGCTTGCTGACCGTGGGTGAGGCGGCTGGTGCGGTGCCAGCGTGTGACGCGGCCGGTATGATCCAGCACCAGCCCGTAGCTGGAAAGCAGGCTCCGGATGCGCGGGATGGAGCGGTGCTCCAGCATGTCGATCATCATTGTCTAGCCGTGCTCGGTCGTATCAGATTGGCTAGTCATGTCGTACTGCATGCCGGTGATGCTGATCATCTGGCGCTTGGTGCCTTCGACCAGATCGACAAAATTCGCGGTTTGCATGGAAACATGCCTTTCAGGAAGCACTTCGGACCGACGGGATGAGTTGGAGGTTGGGCATTGGCCAGTGCCGCCGACCGCGGCCAAGGCATTGCCGGGCTTGCGCGGCGGCGCCTGGACCGGCGGCGGTGCGGGTTCCGCCGCCTCGCTTGGCTTGTGGTCGCGCGGTTCCATCACGAGCGCGGTTTCCAGCGGTTTCAGCCCCGACCGTTCGGTGACGATGCCGATTTCCACATCCCGCTCAAAGCCATCGAGATCGAGCGTCATCATCCGGTCGGTCAGCGCATCCTGCACCGGATTGGCGCCCGCATGGTTCACCAGATTTGACGTGAAGATAGTCCGGAACAATGGATGGACCGGCACATAGCTTTCGCCCCATCCGGTTTTGGGCAGCACCAGCACGCGTTCCTCCAGCACTGTCAGCAGCACGTTGTTGGCGTGCGTTGGCGCATGGTTGAGCCCGTCGTAGACCAGCATGCTATCTTCCGTGCAGGCGACGGTCAGGGCGCGATCAGGCCGGACGGCGTTGGTCTGGTTCTCCATTTTCATGTCGCTGCTGATGTAGCGATCGACCATGCGTTTCGTGAAAGTGACTTCCTCGCTGCCGGCCAGCCGCCTTGTGTCGAAGCTGGCATCGCCGACCAGCAGCAGGACAGGCCGCTTGAGCTGTTCGGCGATTTACAGCGCCAGCGTTGTCCTGCCGCTTCCGGCTGGCTGTGCGGATGCAGCGGACAGCCGGCCTTTAGGTGGCCCAGGCCGTGCCGTTCCAGGTCAAACAGGCCTTCCGTCGCCATCGCCTCCATGCGTTGCACGAGCCGTTGCAAGGCAACTGGTTCATCACCACTGGTTGGAGCAGGCGGCGCGTCAAATACGTTCTGGGGTCGCATGGCCATGGAAGCAGTCTCAGCTCATCTCAATGGTTCGGCCGTGGCGCCAGGCGGCGCGAAGCATGGCATGGTCGGATTGGTTCATGCTCCAACCGATAAACAGGTGGGCCGTGGCCATCAGCAAAGGAACTGCGAGGCGCCAAAACACGCTGCCCTTTGCATCACCGGCATGGTTCAGCGGCGGTGCGACGGTCGGCTGTCCCAGATGCAGTGCCGCGAGGTCGCAGGCTTCCTGCGCGTCGGAAGTGGCGGGAACACCGGACAGCATAAAGCCACAGGCCGCGCCAAACCCGCTTGCCAGGGCTGGATCGATCTTCAAGGCATCGGCCAGTGCGTGGCCAAAAGCCGCCACTGTACGCGAAACAGCACCGGCTTCATGCGGTGGCGACGCCGCCAGTGCCAGTCCATCGCGCCAGCTCAAGAAAGGCATCCCCCCGCTGCTGGTGCGCGGCTGCAAGCCGAAGCTGAACGCGGTGAGGGGCAACGCCGGGGTATTGGCATCCTCACGCAGCAGCGTCGCCGCCATCGCCTGCCAAAGTGCCGCGAAGGCACGATGCGCCGTTTGCAGATCAGGTTGCAGAACAATGTCCGGCCGGCTGCCGTCGCGCAGGATGATCCGGCAGGGCAGGCCCACAAGGTCCCGCAGGTCGGTAGGCAGGGTTAGCTCGATGCTGCCACTGCCTCTGCCCGCAGTGCGTATCTGGCGTACGCCCAAATCCAT
>CAXTXZ010000105.1:7750-9322 GCA_964248015.1 uncultured Rhodopila sp.
CGATGCTGCCACTGCCTCTGCCCGCAGTGCGTATCTGGCGTACGCCCAAATCCATTTAGGATTCGTCCTGCTGTTGCTAGCAGAAGAACTAGCAGACAGATGCTAACAAATGGTTAACAGTATTGTGCAGCAGGTAGCCTTTGGACTGTTATAATCATCTCTTAATTGAGGTAATCTCAATTTTCGGACGGGAAGTAAGGACCGACTTGGAGAACGAACAAATGGAAGCTGCATGCGGCAGCGGAGAAGGCGAAAGTGGCACTGGAGGCGCTGCTGGGGGAACTGGCGGCGCAGTTGGCGACGAAGCACGGTACCACCAGACGATGGTAGGCGAATGGAAGTGATCCTCCACGGTTTCCGTGGACGATTTAAGCCATGTTTTCTGCCTGGTTTGGTGTGCGGTGGCTTAGGGCCGAATGAGGGCGCTGGTGGTTGTAGGAGCCTTCGACATACGAAAACAAGTCGCGCTTGGCCTTTGTCGCGGGTGGCGTAGGTCCCGTGGCGCGCCAGCCCGGCCCTGGGATGGTCACGCATGCTCCACCCTCCGCTGCTGTTCCACCCGCCACGCGGCCGGAACCTTGAGCAACTCTGCCAATGATCTTGCGCGCGTGGGGGTCCATGATGGCGGCCATGCGGAGCCATCCTTCGTCAGCAGCGACGCAGGCCAAGTCCGCCAGCCGGGCCTCGTTGGGCTTGCTGGCGGCGGAGAACGCGCGGCCCGGCAGGTCAGGGGCAACCGGGAAGGGATGGCGGTTGTCGGTGACCTGCGCGCTCCGCCGCTTGGCGACGAGGCCCCGCGCGCTGTGGCGGCGCATCAGGCGCTCAACCCATCCGCGGCCAGCTTTCCTCCCCCTGTGCCCGCAAGGCGGCGCGCGCGGGCTGCCATGCCGGCTGTCGAGATGCCCAGCATGCGGCAAAGCGCCTGGACAGGCCAAGAAGATCGCCATGATGGGATCACTCAACCAACTCACCCGCGAGCTTATGCTGCGTGCCAGCCCGATCAAGCGAAGCAGCGACTTCATTGCCCATCTTCAGCAGATCGATGAGCGCTATGGCCCCAAGCCGGGGCGGCCGAGCACGCCGGTGGCCTCGTCGAGGACAGCGGGCCGATCCATCATAGCAAGGCTTCGCGCGCCGCGCTGGCAGCGCGCACACTGGCCCAAGGTCGAGTGGCTGCCGAAATACGCACCGGAACTCAACGAGATCGAGCCTGTCTGGCATGACCTCAAGGCGCATCATCTGGCGCACCAGACCTTTGCTGACACAAACGGCCTCAACACCGCCATTCACGATGGCGTTGAGCGCCTTAATCGTGAACGGATGGTTGATCCGTTGGTCAAGCTACGAATTTCCGCTTAGCTTTGAAATGGCAGGCAACGCCGATCAACCCGGTTTTGGTGACTTCGCCAGTCAAATACCGGCAGCCGTGCTGCAATCAAATATCACCGCGCCTGGGTATCGTTCGGACAGCGTTGTTGACGCAGCGGATGCTTCCAATGTCTCGGCTAATCCAGAACATAAAACGAGGTTTGGCGCACGACAGGTTGTCGCCTAACTGCCAGCCGTCTTGTC
>CAXTXZ010000106.1:0-9267 GCA_964248015.1 uncultured Rhodopila sp.
TCGGCGACCGCCTGCCGCCAACCGGGTTGCAGGCAGGTGTCAGCGTGGAGGATCAACAACCAAGTCTGGCTGGCGGCATCAATGCCGGCGGCGATCTGTGATCCTCGGCCACGCGGAGCATTCAGGACACGCGCGCCCAAGGCGTTCGCGACGGTCACCGTGCGATCAGTGCTGCCGCCGTCAACAACAATAATTTCCTGGCTCGGCGCGAGAGCCGCCAAGGTCGCCGGCAAGCCAGTTCCGGCATTCAGCGTGGGAACGATGACGGATAACGACCGTGATGAGGAACCGGGCAACGAGAAACCTGCCATGCGCCGACAGCCGCCCTACCCCGGCAGCGCGATCCTTCGCCCCGCGCCCTTTGGCAGCGTCGCCGGCGCGTACTCCTTGACCGCCGCCTGTAGCGCCGCCTGCTTGTCCGCCGGCAAGGGAGTGACACGGCGTATCCGCATGTCGATGTGCAGCGCCATCAGCTCCTGCACGGCTGACCGCTCGCCGCTGTCGGCATGGAACATCTCGTGGAAATAATGCACCCGCTTGCTGTCCGCGCCCAGCAGCCAGCTTTTCACCCGCAGCCTGTCGCCAAGATGCGCCTCTCGTTCGTAAACCGTGTGCGTCTCCACCGTGAAGCACGAATTGCCCGACGCTTCCCGATACGCATCGCCTATGTCCAGCGCGTTATAAAGCGCGTCGGTGGCAAGGTCGAAGACCACCACGTAATATGCCAGGTTCATGTGCCCGTTGGAGTCGATCCACTCCGGCCGGACAACGTCTTCGATTTCCGCGACAGGTCTGCTCATGCTGCGGCGCACCTTGTTGGGAAGGCGGGCCTCGGTCAAGTTGCCGCGCATGACAGCGACCGAAACCAGAGTCCCCGAGGAAACCGACGGGCTGCCGCCGCGGGAACGCCGAGCGGCGCTGCTGACCTTGGCGATTGCCATTGCGGTGGCGGTGCTGGATGGCGCCATCGCCAACATAGCGCTGCCCGCCATCGCGCGGGAGCTGCACGCGACCCCGGCGGGATCGATCTGGGTGGTGAACGCCTACCAGTTGGCGGTGGTCGTGGCGCTGCTGCCGCTGGCCTCGCTGGGCGAGATCGTCGGCTACCGCAAGGTCTACATGTATGGCCTGAGCCTGTTCACCGTCGCCTCGCTGGCCTGCGGACTGGCCAGCACGTTGCCGCTGCTGGTCACCGCCCGCGTGTTGCAGGGCCTGGGCGCGGCCGGGATCATGAGCGTCAACACCGCCCTGGTGCGCTTTGTCTTCCCGCGCGCCCAGCTCGGCCGGGGCATCGGCGTCGTCGCGCTGGTG
This sequence comes from uncultured Rhodopila sp., assembly GCA_964248015.1. GTDB lineage: Bacteria > Pseudomonadota > Alphaproteobacteria > Acetobacterales > Acetobacteraceae > Rhodopila. The sequence continues at coordinate 1,312 of CAXTXZ010000106.1, forward strand.
GTGGCCACGTCGGCCGCGGCGGGACCGACCCTGGCGGCGGCCATCCTGTCGGTGGCGTCGTGGCATTGGCTGTTCCTGTTCAACATCCCACTGGGCCTCGTGGCCGTCTGGCTGGCGGTGCGGTCCCTGCCCAGGACGCCGCTCTCCGGCAACCGCTTCGACTGGGCGAGCGCGGCCCTGAACGCGGGGACGTTCGGGCTGCTGCTGGTCGGCCTGGACGGCATCGGCCAGGGCGAGAGCCGCGTTTTCGTGGCGGCGGAGCTTGTCGCCGGAACACTCGTCGCCGTGATGTTCATCCGCCGCCAGAACCGGATGAAGGTGCCGATGCTGCCCGTCGACCTGTTCCACAAGCCGATATTCGCCTTGTCGGTGGCGACCTCTGTCTGCTCCTACGCCGCGCAGACGATTGTCTATGTGGCGCTGCCGTTCTACTTCGCGGTCGCCGGCGGGATGTCGCAGTCGCATATCGGGCTGCTGATCACGCCGTGGCCAGGGGTCGTGGTGTTCGTCGCGCCGCTGGCGGGCCGGCTGTCGGACAAATACCCGGCGGGATTGCTTGGTGGCCTTGGGCTGGCGGTGCTGACGGCGGGCCTGCTCCTGACGCTGTCCTTGCCGCCCGATCCGCCGTTCGCGGACGTCGTGTGGCGCATGATGATATGCGGCATCGGCTTCGGGTTCTTCCAGTCGCCGAACAACCGCGTGCTGATCTCGGCCGCTCCCCGGTCGCGCAGCGGCGCCGCCTCTGGCGTGCTCTCCACCGCGCGGCTGACCGGCCAGACGATTGGCGGCGTCTCGGTGGCGCTGGTTTTCGGGCTGATGCAGGGCGACATCGCCCATGGCGTCGGCATGGCCCTGGCACTGGCGGCGTGCTTCTCGGGATTCGCGTGCGTGATCAGCTTCCTGCGGCTGCGGCAGTCATAGTGTCACCCGCCGCGGCACTGCCCCTGCCTGTTCGCCACGGGATGACCTTTCCACCCCATCTGGGGCGGGCGCCCACGCTTCCAGATCATGCCGCCTGGGCCAACTGACGAGGCCGGTAGATCGCGACATGAGTGGCTCGCGCAACCGGCGTCGCCTCGTTCGCGACAACCATCGCATCCAGCTCCACCCATTTATGGCCCTTGTGCTCGTAGTTCCTGGTGATCCGCGCCCGCACGTTCAGCGTGTCGCCGACATGCGCGATGCCGAGGTTGCGCACCGTGCTGCCCATGTGGATCCATGCCGGCAGGATCACGTTGTGCGTCAACACCCAGTTGCAGCAACGCAGGATCATGCCGGGATGAACGATTTTCTCCCGCGCATAAATCGGGTCGGCTTCCCGGACATCGAGCAGGTCTTGCGCCTGCGCCGCCTCGGTGACAGCGAACGGCTCCATCCCAAGCCAGTCGCCGGCAGCCAGGGAGGTTTCGTCGGCCGCAACGCGGTTGGCGCGCGGCCCGACCCGCTGGAAGTCCTTCAGCGCTGGCGCGAGCGGCAGTTCAGCCGGCATCGCCGCTCTGCCTGTGGCGCACAGCACGCCCTCGCTGTGGACGGCGATCGCCATGCCATCGGCGTCTTCCAAGGCGGAGATTTCGGCGAAACTGCCCTCATAGACCGGCTTGCCGAAGCGTGCCTCGCCAGTCCCCCGCCGCAGCCAGTCGAGGCCCCAGAGCGACACCGGCTGGTGCGCCATATAGGCGTAAACGTTCACCCCGCCGACAAAGCCGCCCTTGAAGCCAAGGCGTTGCGCCGTGGCGTCATCATGGATCTTGTTCTCCGACGCCTTGGCCGTGTTGAAGGCGGAAACGCGATAAAGTGGGACAGCCATGAGGACGCTCCCGTCGGCAAAAGGATCAGGGTTCAACTCGCTTCCCAGCGCCAACCCCACAAACGATGGGCCACCCGCCAAATCGGCGACAGGCGGCCCGGCGCCGCCAAGGCAATGCCGGGGGACCAGCCGCTACAAGCAGGCTCTTTTCAATTCAGCGCCCACAGCCCCACTTCGTAACCCGGCACGAAGTTGCGGTTGTTCATCTCCGGGTTGCGGTTGACGAACGTGCGTCCGAACATCGGATGGCGCATGCTGCGCGTTTCGTGCTCGATCCGGAAGATCGGCTTGTTCGTGTCAACATCGACAATGTCCAGGAAGCGGTACTGGTGCTGGTCGCTTTCCTCGCTGATCAACCCACGCTCCAGCAGTTTCTTGTACGGGCCGGAGAAGTCCGCCAGCGTGATCTGGATGTGGTGCCCATCGAACTCCGGCAGCGGCGCGTTGGTCTCGCGGAAGGTCACGCGGCTGTCAGCCGAGGTGTTCGCCCATGCGTACGGTCCCCGTTCGTCGCTGGAAACCCCAGCGATGCCGCCCAGGATTTCCACATAGAACTTGGCGATGGCGGGCAGGTCCGTTCCGGCGGGAACGTCAAACTCGACATAAGGCATGCCAACGCGCATCGGGCCGAACTTCGCCACGTCAGGCGCATGCACACGGATACGGTTGCCCCAGGGGCAGGTTGTCTCCACCGTGTCGCCGGCTTCCCGGAAGCTGAACTTCGTGCCTTCCAGGTACTTCTTGGCGTACTCCAGCCGCTTCAGCAGCGCCTCCAGGTCCGGCATCACCAGGGCGGTCGTGCCGCGCACCACGTCGGTGCCGCGTGTCGGCAGGTGGAACTGGCCCCGGCCGACATTGACCCACATGTTCTCAAGGCCCGCCATCAGGTACGGGTCACGGGTCAGGCCCAAGCCCATCAGGTAGTAAGCGACCGCCTTGCTCTGGTCAGGCACGCGAACGTTCACATGGCCCAGTTCAACGATATTGCCCAGGTCTTCAACGGTCCGGTCGAAAACCGGCGTCATGACAGCGGTATCCATCCCATTTGCCCCCTTGGTAACTCCTGGCTGCATTATAGTCCTGCCGCGGGCGCTGGTCCATTGTGACCAATGAGGCAACAGAAGAAACAACAGGCTTGGCGTCAGGACAAAGGCGGTAGCGGACCAACAAGCACGATCGATCCACGGCGCAAACATGATGCCATGTGTTGGATTAAGGCAGTTTCAGGCTCGCCGAATTTGGTGCCCAGGGAATCGATGTGACGCGGTGATGGCATAATAGTCGCCACCGCAAGCGAGCAAGGGAATCCCTGGCTGTCATCGTATAGGAGGATATCCCCGCAGTCCTCGCCAACGCCAAGCACAATCTGCTATGGTGCCTTAGACCGTAATTCGTTCAACTCAGGCCCTACCAACTCAGGCTCTATAAAATGAGCGAAACACACCGCGTAACCGTTGATCCAGGCCAATGCGGCGGGCGTCCCTGCCTGCGCGGCCTGCGCATCCGCGTTAAAGATGTCATTGATTTGCTAGCCGCCGGAGCCACCCGCGAGGAAATCCTCGAAGACCACCCCCTGCTGGAAGCCGAAGACATTACAGCCGCACTGGAATACGCGGCTCGGCAGACCGACCATCCGGTTCTGCGCATTGCCTGATGCGGTTCCTGGTTGACGCCTAGTTGCCGCCCGCATTGGCACGGTGGCTTGTCACCCAAGGACATGCGGCTGAGCATGTCGCCGACAAACAGATGCAAGCTGCGTCCGACGACGCCATTTGGCGTTATGCCCTGGTCATCTCCGCCGCGATCATCACCAAGGACGAGGATTTCGCGCAACGCAAGACGCTGGTCGACACGGGGCCTGCCGTCGTGTGGATCAGGCCGCCGAACACGCGAAGGCGGGATCTTCTAAAATGGTTCGATGCGGTTCTTCCGGATGTTCTGTTGGCGTTGGAACGCGGTGAAACTTTGATCGAGGTCATCTGATCCACACCGGCCATGGCCCGTAAGCCTGCGTGAACCCTTCAAGCTTTGACACTGCCTGCGCCAGGGCTCCCACGGACAGGTTCGTGCTCCGCAAGCCCCCTACGGCAGCGTCGCCCCGTCCTGGAACCGCCGCCACGCGCTCATTTGCACCGCCGACGTCAGGCAATGCACCACCACAGGCTTCGTCTTCACCGCGAATGCCCGCGCGATGCCACCCGCCACCTCGGCCTCCGTGCGGATGGTGATGCCCTCGGCGCCGAACGACCGCCCCCACGCGGCGAAATCAGGGTTCGTCAACCGCGTGGCGTCCATGAACTTGCGCTGGGGATAGCGCACGTAGCTGTGCATCCCGATCGTGCCATACATCGAATTGTCCGAGATGACGACGATCGGATTGCCGCCATACTGGCACGCGGTGGCGATCTCGTTCCCCATCATCAGCGCCCCGCCATCGCCCATGAAAGCAACGACCTGCTTGCCCGGCCGCCGCAGGCACCCCGCCACGGCCATCGGCATGCCCGATCCCATCGCCCCAACAACCGAGGACAGGAACTCCTGCCCCGGCTTGAATCCGATGTACCGATGGATATACGAACCAAAGTTGCCCGCGTCCGAGGTCACCACCGCGTCATCCGCCAGATGCTTGTCAACCTCGCAGACGACGGCCGCGAAGTTCAGGCCGTCCGTCGTCGGCTCCCAGGTCTTCTCCAGCAACGACAGGTGAATCCTGTGCAGCCCATCCACCCAGCCGCGCCGCTTGCCGGCGCCCGCGGGAGGCTTCAGCGCCAGCAGCCCCTTGATGACCTCATGGGGATCGCACGGCATGCCAAGGTCAGCGCGCCAGACGCGGCCGATCTCGTTCGGATCGGGCCAGACATGCACCAGCGGCAGTTGCGGCTGCGGCGCGGCGGGGAAGCTGTACGACTGGCTCACCGTATCCGTCAGCCGCTCCCCCAGCGCGACGATCAGGTCGGCCTTCTTCATCTCGCTTATCAACGCGGGCGGCACGCGGATGCCCATGTAGCCGCCATAGTTGGCGTGCTGCGCGTCAAACAACTGAGGCCGCCGGTGGGTCGGGCTGATCGGCAGCACCCACTCCTCCGACAGCCGCCGCAGGTCGGCGTAGGCGCCAGAATCGTGCAGGCTGTCCGCCAGCAGCGCGCCGCCCGCCAGGATCAACGGGCGCTCGGCCTCGGCCAGCATGGCGGCGAGCCGTCCAAGATCCTGCGCCCTGGGACCGGCCACAACGCGCGGGCGCGGCTGGTTCAGTTCGGCATCCGTGCTTTCGTCAAAGATGTCCTCCGGCAGGATGACGGCGACCGGCCCGGGCGTGCCGCTTTCGGCGACGTGGAACGCGCGCGCAATGGCTTCCGACGCCTGCTCGGGCTCGTTCACCTCGATCACGCTCTTGGTGATGTCCGACAGCAGCTTCGAGTAATTCTGCTCCTGCAACGCCAGCCGCCCGAAATCCTTGCGCTCGACCTGCCCCACCAGCATCACCAGCGGCGTGGCGTCATGGAACGCCGAGTGCAGCGACACCATCGCGTTTGAAAGCCCCGGCCCGCGCGAGACGATGCACACCCCCGAACGGTTGCGCAGCCGCCCGTCCGCCACCGCCATGAAGCCAGCGCCGCCCTCATGCCGGCAGACGATCATGCGGATCGAGTTGCGCTCGGCCAGCACGCTGGTCAGGCCAACATAGCTCTCGCCGGGGACGCAGAAGATCTGGTCGACGTCGTGCGCTTCAAGGCTGTCCGCCAGCAGGCGGGCGACGGTTGTGGTCATCTCGGTTTTCCTCCGCTTCCGTTTGGCGGCAGGATAGGATGCTTGCGCTATAGGTGACCAGGGCAGCGCGGCCTGCTACATAGGTCCCATGTTAAAACGACTCTACGAACGCGTCATGGCGCTGTCGCTATCCCCCAATGCCCCTTGGTGGCTGGCGCTGGTCGCGTTCGCCGAGGCAAGCTTCTTTCCCATCCCGCCGGATGCGCTGCTGGTTCCCATGGCGCTGGCGAAACCGCGCTGGGCCTGGCGCTACGCCACCGTCTGCACGGTCGCGAGCGTGGGCGGCGGCGCCCTCGGCTACCTCATCGGCTACGCCGTGTTCGACCAGCTCGCTCGGCCGATCATGAACCTGTACGGCTACAGCGCTTCCTATGTGGCATTCCAGGAGAAGTTCCAGCAGTACGGCGTATGGATCATCCTGATCAAAGGCCTGACGCCAATCCCCTACAAGATCGTCACGATCGCGGCAGGGGCGGCCAAATTCGATTTCCCCCTGTTCATGGCGGCAAGCGTGCTGACTCGCGGCGCCCGCTTCTTCCTCGTGGCGACGCTGCTGCACTTCTACGGTGATTCGGTGCGCGACTTCATCGAACGGCGGTTGTCGCTGGTCACCAGCGCCGTGGCGGTGGGCGTCATCGGAGGCTTCCTGGCGCTAAAGCTGCTCTGACAACCCATTTGCGGTTGCGGAACGGCCGCTCGATGCTGTAGTCCCCAAACGTCAGCTTGGCCTCGCTCGAACTCACAGCAACGTGTTTCGGTCAGCCACATTCTGGCGCTGTTGCGCTGCCATGTCCGGCGCGTTGTCGTCCGGAGGTCGCCTTTGCATCGTCGCGTTTTTCTAGGCGCCGGCGCATCCTTGCCGTTGCTCGCCATCGCCGATCCCGCCAGGGCGGCGGACCCCGCGCCCTTCGATGCCGCCGCCGTGCGCGCCATGGCACGCCAACTGGCGTCCCAGCCCTACAAGGGGTCCCCATCCGACCTGCCGGCGCCCTACAAGGACCTCGACTTCGACGCCTACCAGGACATCCGGTTCGCCCCTGACAAGTCGCTGTGGCGCGGCCAGGGGCGCAAGTTCACCGTCCAGTTCTTCCACCGCGGCTACATCTACCAGGACCGGGTGGACATCCACGAGGTCGCCGATGGCCGCGCCGCGCCAGTCAAGTACAGCCCCGACCTGTTCACGTTCGGCAAGAACCCGCCCAGCGCCACCGAACTCGGCTTCGCCGGCTTCAAGGTCCAGTATCCGCTGAACCACGCCGACGGCGCGGACGAGGTCGCCGCCTTCCTCGGCGCCAGCTACTTCCGCGCCATCGCCAAGGGCCAGGGCTACGGCATTTCGGCGCGCGGCATGTCCATCAGGACGGCGGATGCCGGCGGCGAGGAGTTTCCCGCCTTCCGGTCCTTCTGGCTGGAGCGTCCCGCCCCAGGGTCCGACCTGATGGTGATCCACGCCCTGCTGGACAGCCCCAGCGCCGCCGCGTCCTTCCGCTTCACGGTCCGCCCCGGCGAGGAAACGGTGTTTGACACCGAAGCCGCGATCTACCCCCGCGCCGACATCACCCAGGCCGGCCTCGCGCCGCTGACCAGCATGTTCCTGTTCGACGCCAACGACCGCATGCGCTTCGACGATTGGCGCGCGGCGGTGCATGATTCGAACGGCCTGCAAATGCGCACCGGGCATGACGACGTGATCTTCCGCGCCCTCGCCAACCCGCGCGACCTGCAAATCAGCGCCTTCGTCGACACCAGCCCCAGGGGCTTCGGCCTGATGCAGCGCGAACGCGGCTTCGCCTCCTACCAGGATCTGGAGGGACGCTACGAACAGCGGCCTTCCCTATGGGTGGAGCCGATCGGCGACTGGGGCCAGGGCGTCGTCGAACTGGTGGAAATCCCCAGCGACCGGGAGGTCAACGACAACATGGTCGCCTTCTGGCGTCCGCACGACCCGCTGCGGGCCAAGGGCGAATACCTTCTCAGCTACCGCCTGCACTGGTGCTGGGCTGCTCCCGGCCAGCCGCCCCTCGGCCAGGTGGCGCAGACCCGCTGCGGCTTGTCCGAGGACGGGAAACGCCGGCGGTTCGTCATCGACTTCACCGGCGACGCCCTGAAGGCGTTGAAGCCGGACAGCCCGCCCGGGCTGGACGTCGGCTCCGACAAGGGCAAGATCATCAACGCGGCCGCCGAACTCAACCCTGACATCGGCGGCTGGCGCGTCAGCCTGCAACTCGACACGGAGGACAACAAGCTGGTGGAACTGCACGCCCGCCTGATGCAAGGCGACAAGCCGTTGACCGAAACCTGGATCTACCGATGGACGCAGGGCTGACCTTCCGCGCCCTGCCGGCCGAGGCGCCGCTGGCGATGCCAACGCAATCGCTGCG
>CAXTXZ010000107.1:0-9241 GCA_964248015.1 uncultured Rhodopila sp.
TGCCCTCCTTGGGGCAGATGGCGCCGAAGATGTAGGTGGACGCCGTGCGCTGATCGCGCGGCGCTACGGGCCGGGTGCCGCGCCTTCAACCCGCTCCGCGGGTTGTCCCGCCGGGGGGTCGCCAGCGCCGGCCCCGCGGCGCGGGCGCTTCAGGTTGAGGCGCCGCGCTTTGCCATAGACCGCGCTGACCGACCGGCCCAGCTCGGCGCTGATCTCGCGCACAGGCTTGGCCGTGGGATAGTCGGCGCACAGGACCGCGACGCTGGCGGCTGACCAGAGCTGCCGGCGCGACGATGGGGCGGGCACAGGAAGGTCAGCGACGCAGGCGCTCCGACCCGGCACGGGCGCCAGTGGTTGTCCGCCAGGACATGCCTGTTGGGCGTCGATGCCGTGCGAATCGCGATCGGCGCGAGTCGCAGGGCTTCGGGAAGGCATGACCCGGAGCAAGGGGAGGCTGCGCTGGGTGGGGGCGTCATGTGAATTGGAGGAGGTTGCGCTCGCTATGCGGAGCGTATGCACGTTCCTGCCGCGGTCCCGCACTGTTGGAACGTGATCGACCAGATTGCTGGTTTGCGCCCTGGCAAATCCGGACATTGGAGTTCCCCGTGTGTTCAGCCATACAGGTTATAACCTGTTGTAACTGGACGAGTGCAAGGGAAAACTTGTTTTAGCCTGTTTGCTTGCCTAAGCAGGGACTTCGTTGAAAAGCGCTAGGTCTCCGGGAAGGGCAGAGGCTTCAAGCCTCCTCTCTCGTTGGCAAGCAGAGACTCTGCTTCTCGGATACGTTTATTAATAGAAACTAGATCCGCTTTGGCAGCCTTGAGTAAATTCTCCAACTCCTCGACAGCTGAGGCAGCTAGTTGTGCTTTCTTGTTGTTATCAAGAAGCAGGCTGATCGGATCAATCTTCAAAGCATTCGCGATTTTTACCAGAGTTTTCAACGTTATATTTATCTGTCCATCCTCTATCTGGAAAACATGCGATTGACCGCTTCCAATCAATGATCCAAGCTCAGACTGCCGCAAGTTCGCGCGCAAACGCTCCTCACGAACTCTCGCGCCGATTGTCTTCTGTAAAATCTCAAGATCGCTAGGTGCCTGTCCTTCCGTTCCCGGCTCATGTGCCATCCCAGCCGTCCCTTGTAATGCTGCCCACAACGCCGATCCTGTTAGGAGACGCAGGTGATCGTTTGCACCCGTCGACAAGCGCCGACGTCGAAGGGTTTATGTCCCGCACCTCATACTCTGCGCAACCTGGCCATTTGTTCCGCATTAATCAAAACGGGGTAGCCAGTTATTAGAACTCGCCCGCAAGGCGGCATCATGCGTGCATACAAAACCAGAACGTCTTTGTAGCGCGTTGCCGGATCAGGGTGTTGGCTTCCCCAAAGACAACAAGGGCGGTTCGGACATCGCTAGCTCGTCGTCCTCATCCAGAAGCTTGTTGAGATCTGCAACATGAGATCTCGCAAGCTCGGTAACGTCTCCATCCTCGGCGAGATGGTATCTGAAACACAAATGGAGAGCGCGATTTTTGGCGAACGAGCCTCGCTTGGTGCTGGGTGTAAGCTGGGCCATTTGCCTGACAACTAGATGCCATTGCAGTCCCACGCTTTGCTGGCGTAGTCGGGCCGACTGGACCCTTGCAGGGTCAGGATTCTCATGCTCAGCTTTCTCGACAGCCTCGCAACTCGCGGAGTATATCCTTAGGACGTTTTCTAACTCTGTGTAGAGTTGGCGCAGCAGTGCGTCGCTGTTGTCGGAACTGATCATAGTTACTACTCTACACCGAACTGTCAGCAGTGACTGGATTACAGAAATCTTGTGCCACAAAGCTGAAAGTATTCTCGAAACCTGTCTTCCAACGCCGAAGCCATGATCTCACCGTTATGCTGACCCAAGTCGGACGCCAGTGGGTGAAGCGTACCAGGCGTGTCAGAAATCCGGGGATTGGCCGCGTACATTGGCAGGGTGCCAAGCTCCGCATCCTTCATTCCAGCCAACACGTCACGACCCTCAGCGTGCAAAGCATCACCAAAGCTTGTCACGTCGTTGACCAATGCGCCTTGGTCGCGGGGGCGAAAAAGCCTGCCATTCATTGTGTGTGATGTGGCAGACAACCTAGTCCAGAAGGTGTCCAGCGTTGCGCGGAGGTTGTGCCGCGCCGTCGGCGGCATGTGGCCAGGGAAGCCGTAGAAACGCCGACAAGGCGATGCGCCGGCAACGATGGGCATGCTGCCCAGGCACGCCGATCCGGCAGCAATCGCGCTCGAACACCGCATCGCCCTCTCCTTTCCAGGCTTCCAAAAGGCCATGAAGGGGGCACGGTGTATCGAATCGTGCGCTTTTGTGAATCCCCCCACCTTTCGAGAGGATGTTTCGCTTTTCCTAAAACCTGTCGCTTTTCAGAAACGAGGTTGTATCATTTGAGACTTGTTTTATTTATTAAGCCAACTTACTCTGCCTGTTAAAAAACAAGAGGTTGAAAACCTCTGTTCAGCCTGATGCCGGGTATTTATGTACGTTTGTGCGCATACTTCCAAGTTCCTTTCTCTGCCATGTTCATGCCTAGGAAACAGGCTTTTTCCCCCACGGCAACAAGTTTGGCCGCGTCGCGCGCCTTTAAGCCCTGGTTCGGAAGGATGAACTCGGAAGCGTTCACGTCATGCGCTCGCACAGGTCCAGCTCCGCCCTGACATGGCACACGCTTGATCTCGTTCGAACGCTGCGGCGTGGCAGCCTTCCTCCACTGACCCTGCCGCCAGTCAATCCCGAACGGGAAACGTCGCCGAGGGCGTCCATTGCGCCTCAGGGTCCGTGGTCGCGCCGCGATCTTGCTCGCTGCCAACAGGGTGGAGCCACCGCGCCTCGCGTGGCAGCCAATCGCCAAGGAAGTCGATCAACGACCTGACGCGCGCCGGAGCATCCCGGCGCGGGTAGATGGCGAAGATGCGCAGCCGCGTGGGCTCCCAGTCCGGGAGCACGCGCCGCAGCCGCCCGCTCCGCAGGTCCTCGTCCACCATGTAGAGCGGATGCATGGCGATGCCGTGACCGAGCAGGGCGGCCGAGCGCAGGGCTTCCCCGAAGTTCGAGCGTGTGGAGCCACGCACCCGCACCGTCACCTCGCCAAAGTGCCACTCGTCAGCCGGGGCCTTGAGCACGTGCACGAGGCAGTTGTGGCGCGTCAGGTCCGCCGGCTCGCGCGGCGTCCCATGCGCGGCGATGTAGGCCGGGGACGCCACCAGCATCTGCGGCACTTCAAGCAATAGGCGGGCGATGTAGCTCGCGTCCCTCAGCGCCGGCGCGATCCGCAGCGACAGGTCGAGGCCGTCCCGGACCAGGTCACTGGCCCCGTCATCGAGCAGCACCGACACGTTGATCCGCGGCTGCCGGGCAGTGAACGCCGCGACGGCGGGGACCAGGTGCGCGGCGCCGAACGCCGGGGGCGTGCCGATCCTGACCAGGCCACGCGGCTCGGACACGGCCCCGCGCACGCCGGCTTCCAGTGCTTCGAACTCGCCGAGCAGGCGGCCGCCGCCGTCCAGCAGCCTGGCGCCGGCTTCGGTGAGCCCAACATGCTGGGTGGTGCGGGTAAGGAGCTGGGCATCCATCAAACTTTCCAGGGCCGCGACATGCTTGGTGACGGCCGCGCGGGACATGCCGAGATGCCGGGCGGCGGCGGTGAAGGAACGCGCCCGGGCAACCTCGACGAACACCTGGATGTGGCGCAGGCGGTCCATCCGGCTGGCCGGTCAGGGATGCCGGGCCGGGCGCCCCGTCGTCATCGTTGCATCCCCCACCGGCGCACCGTGCGACGCTCGACGCTGCGGAACACGACGTTCTCGACCAGGAGGCCGATGACCACCACCGTGACCAGCCCGGCGAACACCCCCGCCGTGTCGAGCTGGTTGCGCGCCTCGAAGATGAACCAGCCGAGGCCACCGGAGCCGGACGTGGCGCCGAACACCAGCTCGGCTGCGATCTCGGTCCGCCACGCAAAGGCCCAGCCGATCTTGAGGCCGGTGAGGATGGACGGGAATGCCGCCGGAACCAGGATGCGGCACACGAAACCGAGGCCGCGCAGGCCGCAGTTCTGCCCGGCCATGCGCAGCGTGTCGGACACGGACAGGAAACCGCCATGCGTGTTCAGCGCCACGGCCCACAGCACGGAATGGACGATCACGAACACCAGGCTGCCCGTGCCAAGGCCGAACCACAGCAGCGCAAGCGGCAGCAGCGCGATGGCGGGCAGCGGGTTGAACATGGCGGTCAGGATGGACAGGAGATCGGTCCCGATCCGCGAGGACACGGCGATGCCGGTGAGCGCCGCGGCAAGGAGCACGCCGCCGGCATAGCCGAGCAGCAGCACCCGCAACGAGGTCAGCGTCCGCCTCAGCAGCGGGCCGTCCACCGCCGCATCCCACAGCGCCGCCACCGTGTCGGCGAAGCCCGGGAACATGAGCGGGTTGCCGAGGGCGCGCGCGTAGGCTTCCCACAGCAGGATGAGGCCGGCCAGGATGGCCGTCCGGCGCACCCAGGCCTGGTCGAGCAACCAGGCAACAGGTCCGAGGGGCGCCCCCGTGACGTCCGCCGCCCTGCTGGGCGTGACCGCGGGGTATTCGAATTCGGGCCGCACGAAGGCGCTGGGACGCGGCAGCCCGGGCCGTGGCCGCAGGTCAGACATGCCCGCCCCCCCACGCCGCCGCCGCGCCGCCGGGCTCCGCGAACAGCATGGCGTGGATGCGGCGGTGCAGCGCCGCGAACTCCGCGCCGCCCTGGTGGCGATGGTCGAAGTGATCGGCGTTCAGCTCCGCCCGGACCTGCCCGGGATGCGGGCTCAGGATCAGGATGCGCGAGCCGACCACCACGGCCTCCTCGATCGAATGCGTCACGAACAGCACGGTGAAGCGCGTGTCCTCCCACAACGCCAGCAGCTCGTCCTGCATCTGCCGGCGGGTGAGCGCGTCGAGCGCGGCGAAGGGCTCATCCATCAGCAGGATGTCGGGTTCCAGCGCCATGGCCCGCGCGATCGCCGCACGCTGCTTCATGCCCCCCGACAGCATATGGGGATAGGCGTCCCGGAACTTGCCCAGCTTCACCTTGTCGATGCTGCGCAGCGCCCGGTCGCGCGCCTCCGCACGGCTGCAACGACGGCTGACCTGCATGGGGAACATCACGTTTCCCAGCACGGTCTTCCACGGCAGCAGCTGGTCGAACTCCTGGAACACCATCATGCGGTCCGGGCCAGGACGGTCCACGGCACGGCCGTCGAGCGTGATCCGGCCCTCGACCGGCCGGATGAACCCGGCCACCGCCTTGAGCAGCGTGGACTTGCCGCATCCGGACGGGCCGAGCAGCACGAAGCGGTCGGACCGATGCACGTCGAAGCCGACGCGGTGGACCGCGGTGATGACATGCTCGCGCGTCCGGTACTGGAGGCTGACCTCCCGCACGGACAGCAGCGGCGCCGGCGCGGCGGGCACCCTCAGATCGAGGGGTGCCGTGGCCGTTTCCGTCACTGGCCCTTCGGCGAACCGGCGCGGCATCAGCTTCCCTGCAAGCCATGCACTTCGGGGAAGAACAGCTCGGACCAGGACGCCGGCGCCGCCTTGATCGAGCCCACGTCGTGCATGAAGGATGCGAACTTCATCGTGGCCTCGGGCGCCAACGTCCAGCGGACCTGCGGGTCGGACACGACGCGCTCCACCTGGTCCACCGACAGCTTGGAGTGCGTGTCCTCGATCCAGAGCCGCGCGGCGCCGCGCCGGTCGGCGTTCACGATGTCGGTCGCTTCCTGCAACGCGGCCACAAGGGCCTTGTACAGGGTCGGGTTGCGGTCCCGGAACCGGGCGCTGGTCCATGCGACGCTGAAGGAGTGCGGGCCGCCCAGCACGTCGAACGAGTTCAGGATCGTGTGGATGCCCGGCTGCTCCAGTTGCTGCTGCTGGAACGGCGGCACGCCGAACACGGACGTGACGCCGGCCGCGCCGCTGAGCAGGGCGACGGTGGCATCCGGCGGCGCCATCGAGACCGTGAGCGGGTCGAGCTGGGCGAACCCGGCTTGGCCGAACCGCTGGGCGGCCGCCATCTGCAGCACCAACGCCTGCACGGACACCTTCACCGTGGGCAGGGCGACGCGGTCGTTCGATGTCAGGTCGGCGATGGTCTTCACGGCCGGATTGCGGGAGTTGAGCAGGATCGGCTGCGAGGACAATGCCGACACTCCACGCACCCCGAGCGCCATGCCCCTGGTGCGCGCCCAGATGGTCAGCAGCCCTGGCACCCCGCCTGCCACCACGTCCACGCTATCGGAAATCAGCGCGTTGTTCATCGCTTCCGGCCCGTTGAACGTCACCCAGGACGCTCGGACGCCGGGCAGGCCCAGTGCCTCGGCGTGCTTCTCGACCAGCCCGCGGTGCTCCATGACGTTGAACTGCAGGTAACCCAGCGAGAACTGGCGGGCGAAGCGTATCTCGGTCGTTTCCGCCGCCTGCGCGCGCTGCCCGCGCGCCAGCATTCCCAGGGCGAGCGGCACCGCCGCGTGCAGCACGCTTCTCCGATCCACAAGGCGCTCCTTTCCCCGTTGCAGGCCGCGGTTCCCGGGACGCTCCGTGTCGGGCGCCGCCGCGCTGCTGCTGCTGTTCTTTTGCCGGCCCGCACTGTCATGTGCGCCCGCGCCGCCCCATCCTGCCTCCGTTCGGTGAAGCAGCCCCGGTGCCAGTTCCCCAAGGCTCCGGACGCCGAGCAGCGCCATGTCGCGGTCGATCTCCTCCGCAAGGAGCCGGATCGCGTGGCGGACGGCTTCCTCGCCCCCGATTGCCGCGGCCTGGAGAAGCGGACGGCCGACGAACACGAAATCCGCGCCGAGAGCCAACGCTTTCAGCACGTGCGTCCCGCGCCGGATGCCGCCGTCCAGCATCACGGCCATGTCGCCGGCCACGGCCTTGATGGCTGGCAGGACGCGCAGCGGGGCGACGGCGCCGTCCAGCTGCCGGCCACCGTGGTTCGATACGATGATCCCGTCGGCGCCATGCTCGCGCGCAAGGCGCGCGTCGGCCGCGGACAGGATGCCCTTGACGACCAGCGGACCGCGCCAGCGGCGCCGGATCAGCAGCAGGTGGTCCCAGGAAAGCTGGTCGCGCCGGCCTACCGCACGCACGAGATCGCGCGACAGGATGGGCGGCCCGCGAGTCGCGTCCATGTTCTCGAAGTGCGGCATCCCGTGCCGCAGCAGCGTACGCAGCGCCGTGCCAAGCAGCCAGGACGGGTGCGTCACCCCCTCCCAGGCCAGCCGCGGACCGGGTGCGAGCGGCAACCTGAAGCCGTTGCGGACGTTGTTTTCGCGGTTAGCTGCCACGGGCACGTCCGCGGTCAGCACGAAGGTGTCGTAGCCGGCCGCCGCCACGCGGTCCACCAAGGGTTCGATGCGCGCGGCCTCGCCAGGGAGGTATGCTTGATACCAGCTCGCTCCCCCTTCCCGCTGCACGTCCTCCAGCGGGATCAACGACGAGGCGCTGAGGACCATCGGCACGCGGGCGGCGCGCGCGGCACGTGCCAGCACGACGTCCGCGCGATACGCGCAGATCGCGCCAGCACCCATGGGGGCGAACCCGAACGGTGCCGCGTACTGCTGCCCAAACAAGGTGATGTTTTGGCTCCGGCCGGACACGTCTGTCAGCACGCGCGGGACGAAGCCGTATTCCTCGAAAGCGGCGGCGTTGCCGTGCAGCGAGGCCCCGGTCTCGGCAGCTTCGGCGATGAAGCCGTGCAACATCCGGGGCAGGTGCCGGCGGGAAGCGGCATCGAAGTCATCAAGCGACAGGAGGCGGCGCAAGCGCCGGCTTCCACCGCGCTGAACGCGGCGCTCGCTCGACACTGGGCCAGCGGCAGGAAGCGCCAAGGCGGTGTTGGTCAGCGAGCGCGACATCGCCGCCGCGGGCGCGTCAAAGCTTTTCCTGCTCGGCAACACGCCTCCCCCCTTCTTCTTGCGGCGCAGTCCACGCCATCCCTGACTCTACACGCCCCCGACGCGACCGCATGTTCACATTTGGGAAACAAGCTTGTTCTCATTTGGCGACAAGCCCGGCCGCAGCGCGCGTTTGTTTCGTAGTACGCTTCGCAAGCCAATCCGAGCCAGAGGAGGACGACATAGTTTCCGTGGTGCCGAACGACGCGATCCTGGGTGCGACCGTGCTGAACCTGGACCTCACGCAAGACATGACCGGGAGCGAATTTAATGTCGTGCTGAATGCACTCGGGCGTTATGGCGTATTGCGTATTCCCGGCCAGGAGATCGATGCGGCCGCGCTGAAGCGGTTCAGCAGCAGGTTCGGCGGGCTGGAGGTGAACGTCGCCAACGCGTTCCAGGAGCCCGGCCATCCCGAGGTGATGATCCTGTCCAACATGGTGGTGGATGGGAAACCGATCGGCCTGTCCGACGCCGGGCAGGACTGGCACACGGACATGTCCTACAACCGGGAGATCGCATTCGCGAACGTGCTCTACGGGATCAAGATCCCTCGGCGGAACGGCGCGCCGCTGGGCAGCACTGAATTCGCGAACATGTACGCCGCCTACGACGACCTGCCCGACGAGATCAAGGCGCGGCTCGACGGCATGACGGCGCTGCACGACTTCAACAAGTTCTGGGAAGAGATGCGCCGCCGTCCGGGAAGCACGCGCCAGCCGCTGACGGCCGAGCAGCGCCGCCATGCGCCCCCGGTGTCCCATCCGATCTTCCTTGTGCACCCTGTCACGGGCCGCCGCCTGCTCTACGCCAACCCGGGCTATGCCGTGCGCATCAACGAGTTGCCGGCGGAGGAAAGCGACGAGGTGCTGCGCTTCCTCTTCGAGCACCAGGTGCAGCCGAAATACCGCTACCTGCATCGCTGGACGGAGAACGACGTCCTGATCTGGGACGACATCTGCACCGTGCACAACGCCTGGCCCGATTACGGCCCGGACGAGCATCGGTTGATCAAGCGGTGCCAGGTGAGGGCCGACCGGGTGTTCGACCCGGACTTCGCCTGCCCGGCCAGCGCAGCCTAGCCCCCGCAGGCCGGGAGCGCGGCCAGGTGAGGCTGCTGCGCTACGTTTCGACAGACGGCGTGGCGCGGCCGGGCATGCTGGATGCGGCCGGCGTGCCGCGCGACCTGTCCCCCGTGCTGCCCGACCTGGCCGGGCTGGCCCTGCTGCCCGCCTCGCTCGAACGCCTTGCCGGCGTGGCCGCGGCGGCGCGGCCG
>CAXTXZ010000108.1:0-2157 GCA_964248015.1 uncultured Rhodopila sp.
ATCACGCGCTGGCGCAGGCCGCCGGAAAGCTCAAAGAGTAGGCGTCGATGCGTTGAGCCGGGGGGGGAATTCCGACCATGCCCAGCGTGCGGCCGACGCGCAGCTCAAAGGATGCGCCGTCCACGGGGCGGATCACGCCGTCACTGCTGAAGAAATGAGTTTGCAGGCCGCGCACCCGCAGGATGGGTTCAGCGATAGGGATTGGCCGCGTCGCGCAACCCGTCGCCCAGGAAGTTGAACGCCAGGATCACCACGATGACCGGCGCCGCGACGACCAGCAGCCAGGGCGCGAGCCCAAGGTTTGCAAGTTCTGCGCGTCTTGCATTGTCGAGCTGACTGTCAGCCTGATAATTGTCTAGGCTGCCTACACTGTCGTCGTTCATTGAAACCGGATTTCCCACGTGCTGCCCCGCCCCGTCTGGACCCTGGCGCTCGGGTGCTCTAGTCCGGGCGCAACCAACACCCCTGAGGAGGAACCACCATGCGCGAGATCGGGCACTTCATTGGCGGCAAGCCTGTCGCGGGCGCCAGCGGCAAGTGCGGCGACGTTTTCAACCCGGCCTCCGGCGAGGTCACTGGCAAGGTCGCCATGGCGGATGCGTCGGAAGTGGGCAAGGCCGTCGCCGCCGCGAGCGCGGCCTGGCCGGCCGGGGCCAACACGCCGCCGTTGCGGCGCGCCAGGGTCATGTTCAAGCTGAAGGAGCTGCTGGAGCGTGACCGGCGCGAACTGTCCGCGATCATCACGAGCGAGCACGGCAAGGTGCTGTCCGACGCGGACGGCGAGGTGCAGCGCGGGCTGGAGGTGGTGGAGTTCGCCTGCGGCATCCCACATCTGCTGAAGGGCGAGTACACCGATCAGGTCGGCACCGGCATCGACGCCTGGTCGATCCGCCAGCCTTTGGGCGTCGTCGCCGGCATCACGCCGTTCAATTTCCCGATCATGGTGCCGCTGTGGATGATCCCGGTGGCGCTGGCGACGGGCAATTGCTTCATTCTGAAGCCGTCGGAGAAAGACCCCTCGGTTTCGCTGAAACTGGCTGATTTGCTGAAGGAGGCCGGGCTGCCGGACGGCGTGTTCAACGTCGTGCAAGGCGGGCGGGAGGCGGTGGAGGCGATCATCGCGCATCCCGGAATCGCGGCGATCAGCTTCGTTGGCTCAACGCCGATTGCCGAGACGATCTATCGCGGCGGGACCTCGCACGGCAAGCGGGTGCAGGCGCTGGGCGGCGCGAAGAACCACCTGGTGGTGATGCCGGACGCCGATATCGACGACGCGGTGGACGCCCTGATGGGCGCGGCCTATGGCGCGGCCGGCGAGCGCTGCATGTCGGTGTCCGTCGCCGTCACGGTCGGATCGGCGGGGGACGCGCTGATGTCGAAGCTGGCGCCTCGGGTGCGGGCGTTGAAGGTGGCGCCGGGGGTCGATCCGGAGGCCGAAATGGGGCCGCTGGTGACGCGCGAGCACCGGGAGAAGGTGCGCGGCTACGTTGACCTGGGCGTGAGGGAGGGCGCCGACCTGGTGGTCGATGGACGGGGACTGAAGTTGCAGGGATACGAGGAAGGGTTCTTCCTCGGGGGCTGCCTGTTCGACAATGTCACGCCTGACATGCGTATCTACAAGGAAGAAATCTTCGGTCCGGTGCTGTCGGTGGTGCGCGCGCCGGATGCCGCCTCGGCGACGCGGCTGATCAACGCGCACGAGTACGGCAACGGCGTCGCGCTGTTCACCAACGATGGCGGCGTGGCGCGGGATTTCACCCAGGCGGTGCAGATCGGCATGGTGGGGATCAATGTGCCGATCCCGGTGCCGATGGCGTTCCACTCGTTCGGCGGGTGGAAGCACTCGCTGTTCGGCGACCACCACATCCATGGGCCGGAGGGCGTGCGGTTCTACACGCGCTACAAGGCGGTGACGCAGCGCTGGACGGCTGGGAAACGGCGCGGCCCCGAATTCACGATGCCAACCCTGGGGCGGTAGCGAGGCGGGACATCCAGCGCTATGGCCGGCGATTTGCCGTGCCGCGGCCTGGGATCACGTGTGTGGGGTTATTTTGCGGAGGGATGGGCCCCTGACCATCCAGGCAGGCTCTTGGCGTCGCTGCTCTTTGCGAGCTCCAGCGCCTTGACCAGGGCGGTGCCGAATTCCTTCTCCACAAG
>CAXTXZ010000108.1:2167-3078 GCA_964248015.1 uncultured Rhodopila sp.
GGGCTTCCTGCCCCCGGGCCTAACCCCGGCCGCCGACCCGCCCGGCGCCGGCGCCGGCGGCCGCGCCAAGGCCGGCGTTGCCGCCGATGGCGCCTAGCACCGCGCCGACGCCCGCTCCGCCGACGGTGCCCGTCACTGCGCGCTGCTGGGTGTTGTCCAGTCCGGAGCATCCGGCGAGAAGGCCAGCGGCTACTGCCGCCGTGATTATCTTACGCACGATTTGTCATCCTTCATGATTGTTTGCAGGGATACTGTACGGTCAGGTACTCGATGATGGCGTCGGTCGGCGTGCCTTGCAGCGTCTTGGGCCGGCCGCTTGCCCACTCCGAGAAGGCGGCGATCGCCTGGTCCCGTGTCGGCGGGTTCGCGGGAATGCAGAACATCTTCTGCTTCCTTCGCGACGCGGCCTCCTCCATGGCGATCAGCCGGTAGGTGCCAAGCGCGAAGCCATGGCAGAAGTTGCGGGCCGGGGTGTAGAGCGGGTCGCTCTTGTCGGAAGTGCAGAGCGACACAAGGTTGCCCGCGGTCGCGACAGAGAAATCATCGGTTGTCACAGGGGCGGCCCTTGCGCTCGCCGCCGCCTGCATGGCTAGCGCCAAGGTCATGCCTATGAGGATTGTTTTGTTCACAAGTCTCTCCTGAGTAAGTGGCACTCCGCGGGGCTGATGTCGGACGCGATCCGTCAACAGCCAGGCCTGTCTGCCGTTCCTGGCATCGCTCGTAAACCGGCATGACGCGGATTGCCCGGAGGCGTCCGGCAGGCCACGGCCGCCGGTGGCCGCGCTGGGGACATGACGTGCACGCGAAAAGCGTCGCGAAGCCAGGCGCGACACGGCCAGCGGGGCCGAAGCTGGCGCGGGGCAAGCAACCGGCCGGGCCGCGTGTCCCAAGCCAGCGTGAGGCCGCATCTC
>CAXTXZ010000108.1:3088-9240 GCA_964248015.1 uncultured Rhodopila sp.
GCTCGTAAACCGGCATGACGCGGATTGCCCGGAGGCGTCCGGCGGGTCGCGGCCGCCGGTGGCCGCCGCTGGGGACATGCCATGCACGCGAAAAGCGTCGCGAGGTCGGGCGCAATGAGGCCAACGAGGCCGAAGCTGACGCAGTGCAAGCAACCGGTCGGGCCGCGTGTCCCAAATCAGCGTGAGGCCGCATCGCCAGGCGTCGGAGGTTTGCAAGGCCGCCGCCCGTCCAGGCGACCGGATGGCCAGTCCCGCTCAAATCACGTCCCATGGGTTGATCATGATGCGCGTTTGGGGCGCGGTGCATTCCCAAACCTGTGTTATGATGCGTCCCCAGGAGGAGGAAAAAATGAAAGCACCATTCCAGCTTGGCAAGATCGGCCATGTCGCGCTGTATGTGCGCGACGTTCAGGCAGCCTCTCGGTTTTACGTCGAGATCCTTGGGTTTGAAGTCTCCGACACCTACGAGGACGACATGATGCCGGGCGGCGCGGTGTTCCTGCGCTGCAATCCCGACCATCATGGCATTGCGCTGTTCAAGGCGACCGAAGCCAATCCGGCCGGGGCTGGCATGCACCACATGGCGTTCGAGGTGCCGACGCTGGACGACGTTGTCCGCGCGCGGGCGCATCTGCGGGCGCACGGCGTGCCGGTCGATTTCGACGGGCGCAGGCGAGCCGGCGTGCAGATCGCGGTGGAGTTCCGCGATCCTGATGGCCACCGGCTGGAGATCTACTGGGGCATCGACCAGATCGGCCCTGGCGAGCCGGCGCGTCCGGCGCATGAATGGAAAGGCGCGCAAAGCCTGGAAGCGGCGATCGCCGATCCGGTGGTTGGCCAGGACGCGCGGTTGCAGGACCCCGCCCTGCTGGAGCATTAACGCGTAGACTGGCCTCTAGCGTTCGTGCTTTGCTCCACTCGGCACGGCCATGGTAACATTTTACGATGGGATATTGGGGCAAGATCATTGGGGGCACCGCCGGCTTCTTCGTCGGCGGTCCCTACGGCGCGGTCATCGGCGCGGCGCTTGGCCACGCGGCCGATGCCGGCACCTCGAACACGCCTCGCCGCCCGCTGGAGCAGAGCGGGTCGTTCAACCCCGCGCGCGTCGTTGGCCTGTTTGGCCGGCGTGAAGACGTTTTCGCCGTCGCGGTCACCGTGCTGGCCGCCAAGCTCGCCAAATGCGACGGGGCCGTGAAGCGGTCCGAGATCGATGCCTTCAAGCGCAATTTTCGCGTGCCCGCCGCCTCGGCCGCCAGCATCGGCCGGCTGTTCGACCAGGCGCGCGACAGCGCCGACTCCTTTGAACCTTACGCCGCGCAGTTGGCCGACGCCTTCGAGGACAATCGCGGCGTGCTGGAGCAGGTGCTGAACGCGCTGTTCGTCATCGCCCGGGCGGATGGCGCGCTGAACATGCGCGAACAGGACTTCTTGCGCCGCGTCCACCGCCGCTTCGGCCTGGATCAGCTTTCCTGGGATCGCGCCTTCGGCACGGCGCCGCGTCCGCCGTCCCAGGTCGATGACAGCGATCCCTATCTGGAGCTCGGCATGCCCCGCTCGGCCAGCGGCGAGGAACTGCGCGCCACCTGGAAGCGCCTGATGCGGGAAAACCATCCCGACACGCTGGCGGCGCGGGGCGTGCCGCAGGATTTCGTCGCCCGCGCCAGCGACAAGGTGGCGCGCATCAACGCCGCCTGGGACCGCATCAAGCGGGAGCGAGGGTTGTGAACCAGCGCGCCATCCCGCCCTACCTGCGCCCTGTCGGGCCATCCTTCCCGCACATCGTCTCGACCCGGCCTGCCCTGCCGATCCAGGACCTGCCCAGCCCGAACCACGATGGCCGGGACGGCGTGAAGGTGGACATGCTGGTGCTGCATTACACCGGCATGAAAACCGCGCGGGAGGCGCTGGACCGGCTGCGTGACCCGGCGGCGATGGTGTCGTCGCATTACGTGGTCGATGAGGATGGCTCGGTGTTTCGCCTGGTGCCCGAGGACAGGCGGGCCTGGCATGCCGGGGTGTCGCATTGGCGTGGCCACGCGGCGCTGAACGCGCGCTCGATCGGCATCGAGGTGGTCAATCCCGGCCATGAATGGGGCTACCGGGATTTTCCCGTCCTGCAACTCGCCGCGGTCTGCGACCTGTGCGTGCTGGCGCAGGCGGCGCATGGCATTCCGGCGCGCAACGTCGTGGCGCACAGCGACATCGCGCCGGACCGCAAGCAAGACCCGGGGGAGCGTTTCGACTGGCGGTCGCTGGCGGAGAACGGCGTCGGGCTGTGGCCGTTCGACGCGCCGGATCTCGGCGTCACCGGCATCGTGCGCGACGCGGCCAGCCTGCGCCCGGTGCGGGCCGCCTTGCAGGAGATCGGCTATCGGGTCGGCCCGGAAGGCGGCCTGGACCCTGCCTTGTCGGCGGTGCTGCGGGCGTTCCAGCGGCACTGGCGTCCCGAGGCCGTCACCGGCCAGGCGGACGACGGCACGCTGGTGCGCCTGCTGGCCGTGCAGAAGCTGGTTCGCGGTGGTTGACGTTGGATGGACGGCGGCGTATTCCCCCGCGTCCCGTTGGATGGCGGCGTAGCTCAGCGGTAGAGCAGGGGAATCATAATCCCTTGGTCGGCGGTTCAAATCCGTCCGCCGCTACCATTCCAGCCAACTAACCCAACCCTGGTCCGCCAAGCTTCCTGTTCGTCTTCCACTGATGCCGAGCATGCACTATAGGCATGCCAATGGCGCGGCCTCGGGACGCTGCCGCGACAGGGGGCGTGAAACGCATGGAGGCAGGCAACGCCGTCGATTGGTTCGTGGATCGGCATCGGCGTGAGGGCAACAGCGACCGTCTGGCCTTCCAGGACCCCTGGCGCTCACTAACCTACGGCGACCTGCTGACTGCCACGCAACGCTTTGCCGGCGCGATCCACTCGGCTGGCATAGGGCGGGAAAGGCGCGTCGTGCTCCTGTTGCAGGACACGATCGATTTCCCGGTCGCTTTCTGGGGCTGCCTGCGGGCCGGCGTCATTCCGGTCCCCATCAACACGCTGCTGACCGCCGAGACCGTCAGCTACATCCTGTCCGACAGCCGAGCGGAAGCGGTCGTGGTTTCTGCCGACGTGGCGGCGACGCTGCGGCCGGTGCTGGCAGGCGTGAAACACGTCATTGTCGCGCAACCCGACGGCGCCGCGCCGGCCCTGGCGGACACGCGCTGGACCGCGTTCGCGGATTTCCTCGCCGGCGGCGGAACGCGGACGCAAATCGCCGAGGCCGCCGCCGACGAGGTCGCGTTCTGGCTCTACTCGTCAGGCTCCACCGGCGCGCCGAAAGGCGTGCGGCATGTCCACTCCAGCCTGCGGTTCACGGCGGAAACCTACGGCGCGCGGGTCCTGGGCATCAGGCCGGACGACGTGATGTTTTCCGCCGCCAAGGCGTTCCATGCCTATGGCCTGGGCAACAGCCTGACGTTCCCGATGTCGGTGGGCGCGTCCTCGGTCCTGCTGCCCGGCCGCCCGGCGCCGGACGCGGTGTTGCAGGTGATGCGCCAGCACAACCCCAGCCTGTTTGGCGGCGTGCCCACGCTGTACGCCGGCTTGCTGGCCAACCCGTTCATCATGCGAGGCGCCGGATCGGCTCGGCTGCGCGCCTGCATCTCGGCCGGCGAGGCATTGCCCGAGGACATTGGCAAGCGCTGGAAGTCGATGGTCGGGGTTGACATCCTGGATGGCATCGGATCGACCGAGATGCTGCACATCTTCATCAGCAACCGGCCCGACGACATCCGCTACGGCAGCAGCGGCAAGCCGGTCCCAGGCTACGAGGCCCGCATCCTGGACGAGCACAACCGTCCGGTTCCGCATGGCGAGGCCGGCGAGCTTGTGGTCAGCGGCGACAGCGCCGCAGACGGCTACTGGAACCAGCGCGCCAAGAGCCGCCGAACCTTCCAGGGCCTCTGGACCTACACCGGCGACACCTACACGCGCGATGCGGACGGCTACTTCCGCTTCCAGGGCCGCGGCGACGAGATGCTGAAGGTCAGCGGCATCTGGGTGTCCCCGTTCGAGGTCGAGGAGGCGTTGATCTCGCATCCCGCCGTGCTGGAGGCGGCGGTGATCGGGCGGCGGGACCGTGACGGCATGACCAAGCCCAAGGCCTTCGTCATCCTGCAAGCCGGCGCGCGGGACCAGGACCTGGAGGCTCTGGCGACGGCGCTGCAAGCGCACGTGAAAGACCGTGCCGGCGTCTGGAAGTACCCAAGGTGGATCGAGTTCGTCGACAGCCTGCCGAAGACCGCGACCGGCAAGACACAGCGCTTCCGGCTGCGGGAGGCGTGATGCGGGCCGGCACGCTTCGGGTGTCCGGTGGCCTGTTGGAAACCGCCTGGTGGGGACCAGGACCCGCCGAGGCGCCGACGATCGTGCTGCTGCACGAAGGCCTCGGCTGCGTCGCCCTGTGGCGCGACGTGCCGGAGCGCCTGGCCGCCGCGACCGGATGGGGCGTGTTCGCCTATTCACGGTTTGGCTACGGGCAGTCCGACCCGGTCACGCTGCCGCGCCCGATGACCTATATGCACCATGAGGCGCAGGTGGTGCTGCCGGAGGTTTTGCATGGCGCCGGGATCGGTCAGGCCGTGTTGGTCGGGCATTCGGACGGCGGGTCGATCGCGGCCATCGCCGCTTCCTCCTGGCACGCGCCGCCGGTTCGGCATGATCCGGACCGCCGCCGAACCGAATTGCGCGGCCTTGTCATGATCGCGGCGCATTTCTTTGTCGAGGACCTCAACATCGCCAGCATTCGCCAGATCAGGACCGACTACGAGGCCGGCGACCTGCGCCCACGCCTGGCCCGCCACCATCGCGACCCTGGCATGGCGTTCCGTGGCTGGAACGACGCTTGGCTTGACCCGCGCTTTCGCGGTTTCGACGTCACCGGGCTGCTGCCCGGCATCCAGGCGCCGATCCTCGCCTTGCAGGGCGCGGACGATCCCTATGGCACGCCCGAGCAACTGCGGGTGCTGCGGGCGCATGTCCGGGCGCCTGCCAGCATCCGCTTGATCCCGGATGCCAGGCATGCGCCGCATCTGGAAGCGAAGGACGCCACGCTCGCCGCCATCACAGCTTTCATCGCCGCATTGGGGAAACCGCCGACGTGATCGACTTTCAGACCGATCCAACCCGCTACCGCCACTGGAAGCTGACGTTCGACGGCCCGGTCGCCACGCTGAGCATGGACGTCGATCCCGCCGGCGGCTTGATGGACGGCTATGAGCTGAAGCTGAACTCCTATGATCTCGGCGTCGATATCGAGCTTGCCGACGCGGTGCAGCGGCTGCGTTTCGAACACCCCGAGGTCAGGGCGGTGGTGTTGAAATCCGCCAAGGACAACGTCTTTTGCGCCGGCGCCAACATCCGCATGCTGGGCCAGGCCTCGCACGGGCACAAGGTGAACTTCTGCAAGTTCACCAACGAAACCCGGCTGGCGATCGAGGATGCCACGGCGAACTCCGGCCAGGCCTACATGGCGGCGATCGCGGGCACGGCGGCGGGCGGCGGCTACGAACTGGCGGTGGCGACCGACCATGTCATGCTGATCGACGACCGCCGCTCCACCGTGTCGCTGCCGGAGTTGCCATTGCTCGCGGTGCTGCCCGGCACCGGCGGGCTGACGCGGCTGACCGACAAGCGCCGCGTCCGCCGCGACCTGGCCGACGTGTTCTGCACAACCGAGGAAGGCGTTCGTGGCAAACGCGCCGTGGACTGGCGCCTGGTGGATGAGGTCGTGCCGCCGTCGGCCTGGGAAGCCAAAGTGGCCGAACGCGCGCTGGCGTTGGCCGGAAGGTCAACCCGCGGCGGCGGGAAGGGCATCGCGCTGACCCCGCTGGCCCGCTCCATTACCAACGACGCCGTTGCCTATTCGCACGTCCAAGCCGCCATTGATCGCGCCGGGCGCACCGCCACGATCACGCTGTCCGGCCCCGCCACATTGCCGGCGGATCTCGCTGGCATCCGTGACGCAGGCGCTGGGTTCTGGCCGCTGGCAATGGCGCGTGAACTCGACGACGCGCTGCTGCACCTGCGCCTGAACGAGCCGTCCGTCGGCCTGGTCGTATTCCGCTCCGCCGGCGATCCGGCACTGGTCCTGGCCGCCGACAGCCTGCTGGAA
>CAXTXZ010000109.1:0-9210 GCA_964248015.1 uncultured Rhodopila sp.
GAGCCTTACAAGGCCCATGCCCTGGACGTTTTGCTCACTCGGCGTTACTCCCTGGTCATGAGCAGACGGTCGCAACAGTTCGAAGCCTTTTTCAGGCAGGGACAGCAACGTCACATGGCAGGCCGGCTGGGAGAGGCGGAGCAAATTTATCGTCAGGTCATCGCCGCTGCCCCGAGGCACGCTGATGCCTTGCACGCCCTTGGCGCCCTGGCGTTACAGTCGGGACGGCCTGATGCCGCCGAACCGCTTCTTAGCCAAGCCATTGCCCTACGGCCCACGGCTGATTTTCAATTGACCCGCGCAAACGCCTTGCTTGCCCTTGGCCGGCCGGAGGAGGCGGCGCAATGCTGCCGCGCCATCTTGAAGTTCCGGCCGAAAAACGCTGGAGCGTTCCAGGTGCTTGGCCATGCGCTGAGTGACAGCGGCCAGTTCGATGCGGCCGTGACGGCATACCGCGAGGCACTGCGACTTAATCCCATGCTGGCCGATATTCGCAACAACCTGGGCACGGCGCTGCGTCAGGCGCACCGGCTGGAGGAAGCGGAACAGGAACTGCGCCTTGCGCCAGCAGAGGCCGCGTCCCTGGTGAACCTGTCCAGCGTTCAGAAGGAGCGTGGCGCCTTCGCGGACGCCGAAGCCACGCTGCGTCGGGCGCTGGCCCTCGCGCCGAACGATCCCGTCCTGCACTACAACTGGTCATTGCTGATGCATCTTCTTGGGCGCCCTGACGAGGCCTGGGACGGGTGGGAGCAGCGCTTCCGGGCTGGCGCGGTGCTGCCTCGGACCTTCACCCAGCCGCAATGGCGGGGCGAGCCGTTGGGCGAGCGGACCCTTCTGGTGCACGCGGAGCAGGGCCTGGGTGACGTTATCCAGTTCAGCCGCTATCTTCCGTCCATTGAAGGCAGCGTTGTTTTTGAAGCGCCGCCTCGGATGATACGCCTGTTGTCCGGCAATCCGGCGATGCCGCCCATGGCGCCGGCCGGCGCGACGTTGCCAAGCTTTGATGTTGTCGCGCCGTTGCTAAGTCTTGCCGCACGCATGAACAAGCTGTTTGTTGCTCCGCCTTATGTTTTTGCCGAACCTGCCCGCGTGGCGCAGTGGAGGGCGCGCATTGGCCATGCCGGGTTCCGTGTCGGCATTGCGTGGCAGGGCTTTTCAGGGCGGCACGAGGACAAGGGGCGCTCCTTCCCGCTGGCCTGTTTCGCTCCGCTCGCCGCGGTTCCCGGCATTCGGTTGATCAGCCTGCAAAAAGGGGAGGGTGAGGAACAGCTTGCCTCGTCCGCCCTGCCGATCGAAATGCTGGACGGGCTTGACCATGGCCCAGACGCCTTTGTCGACACGGCGGCGGTGATGGAAACACTGGATCTGGTGATCACGTCGGATACCGCGATCGCGCATCTGGCTGGAGCACTGGGCCGCCCGGTCTGGATGGCGCTGCGGCGCGTGCCTGACTGGCGCTGGATGTTGGAGCGCACAGATAGTCCTTGGTACCCAACCATGCGTTTGTTCCGGCAAACCTCGGACGGGGACTGGCACCCGGTCTTCGCCGCCATGGCTCAGGCATTGCAGTCGTGATGTCCCCCACCATCCCGGTTTCCTGGGGGGAACTGCTTGACAAGATCACCATCCTGGAGATCAAGACGCATCGGCTTCGGGCGCCTAGTGCGCGCGCCAATGCTAAGAAAGAGCTTGCGTTGCTGCGTCAGGTCGCCGCTGGGTCAGGGGCATTGACCGAAACGCTGCGATGGGCGCTGCTGGCGGTCAACGTGCGGCTTTGGCGCATTGAGGACAGGATTCGGGAAAAAGAGGCGGCTGGGGATTTTGGTTCGGACTTCGTTGCCTTGGCCCGCGCCATCTATCACGAGAATGATGAGCGTGGCCGCATCAAGGCTGCGTTGAATCGGTTGTTGCTTTCCGCGCTTGTAGAGGAAAAGCAATATGCGACGTATGGGACACGCCATGACCAACCCGATCGTTGATGCTCTTCGCCGCGTCCAGGACCGCATTGCCAACGCCGCGATCGCGACCGGTCGCAGACCTGAAGACGTGACGCTGATCGCAGTGTCCAAAACCAAACCGGTTGATGCGGTTCTTGCAGCGCTGCAGGCGGGTCAGACCGTTTTTGGTGAAAATCGCGTGCAGGAAGCAGCAGGCAAGTTTCCCTCCCTGCGTTCCAGCCACATTTTTGATCTGCATATCATTGGGAACCTGCAGACCAACAAGGCTCGTGACGCGGTTAGGATCGCTGATGTGATCCAGTCGCTCGACCGACCCAAACTGGCTGATGCGATCGAGGCTGCGATTGGCCGAGAGGGCCGAACGCCTCGGCTGCTGATTGAGGTCAACACCGGCGCTGAGCCGCAAAAGTCAGGCATTTCGCGCAATGAAGCGGATGGGTTTATCAATGAATGCCAATCCCGCTTTGGCGCGGCGCTGATTGGTTTGATGTGCGTCCCGCCATACGGCGAAGATCCGTCGCCGCATTTCAGTTGGCTCAGCGACCGGGCGGCCAGGTTTGGCTTGTCGACGGTTTCCATGGGAATGTCCGCCGATTACGAGACTGCGATTGCTTACGGTGCGACTTGGGTGCGGGTCGGCAGCGCGATCTTTGGCGCGCGATAGCGACTTTGTCCTTGTGTCCACGGCGCGGGCCTCCGTGGACACGGTTGCAAGCCTATCGTGCAACTGGCGCGAACGGCGCCGGGGTCATCAGGTTGTTTTTCTGTCCAATCAGATAACCAGCTTCACTGGTTTTTTGCAGATAAATCTGCCACTCGGGATCTGCGCCCATGGCGGCCCGCTTGGTCGCGCGATCAGCGGCGTCCTGATAGGCCCAAATATGGATATAGGTATTAACTTCGCCTGACTCCGTGATTAGGTAAGCTAGCGGTTCACCCAGGTGCCGCTTCTGGGGTGCAAAGCCGAACTCCTGGTAAATAGCCATTTGCCGGGCCATGGTTCCGGGTTTCACAGTATAAGTCCGATGGTCGATCAGCATGACGTGGCCCCTTGATCGGTTTGAGATCGCAATCTATTTGCAGCGTTGCGGCTAAAGATGCTGCCAGTGGTTGTTGTTACTTGAGAGCGAAGTTCCGTATCATGGCGATCCTTCCAACAATCCCTTTTCTCTTGGTTTTTATTTTGTCATTTGAAGGATTACGGGATTGGGCATGTTCGCTGAAAGCCAGCGGAGATTGGATCAAACCTGATTGAGCCTAGTGCGGTGGCTCGTTCCTGCCCGGCTTTGCACAGGGCGCAACTGGAGAGGTAAGATAGCCGGATCGCCCGGGCCGCGAACCGCCGCGGCCCGATCTTCAATGAGTAGCCCGAACTGGCTCACTGCCAGCACGTTGACGCGCCTGCGCCGGTTCTGCCGTAATCCGTAGGGTTGATGCTGCGTCACGCAGGATGGTGCGCATTTCCCGCAGGAAGGCCATGCCTGTTGCAGTACGCTGCACCAGCACGCTACGGCGGTCAAGCGGATCAGTCTTGCGGCGAACAAGATCAAACTCCGATAGCCGGTCAAGCGCCCGCGTGATCGCAGGTTTGGAGACACCTAACTTCGCGGCGAGACCGCGCACCGTCTGTGCCTCGGTTTCCAGGTAGCACGTCAAAAAGACGCCTAACTGGCGTGCGGACAAATCCGGCCCGTCCCGTCGCACGAGTTCGACAATCGCGGTTCGCAAGATGCCAGCCAGACCGTCACTGACCTCGTTTGTGATCATTCTCCTATTCCTTTCCTGTAGATGGCAGCCACGCCTGATCGAAGCGCCACCTAATCGAAGCGCTGCAGCCACAAGATAGTTGTCATGCACGCGGATTCGTGTCCCGTAACGAAACCGTGAACAAACCGTATTTGTTCCGCAGGTTTGATTATAGTTTCAAAACTATACCGATTTCGCATATAATGCAACTGCAACCCAGTCAGCCTGCTGTCATCCTTGGAGACGTGGCATGAGGATCAACGAATACAACAGCTTTATCTGCCACACCCTGTCGCTATGTCATTCAGGTCTCGGCTAATCCACGAATAATCTTGTAAGATATTGTAAAAACAGAAAATATGCGCTGCCATCAGCACAATAATGTCTGTAATGAAAGGCACGAACGCTTGATCTTCCAATCCTGTCAAAAATGACCTCAGGCTGTAGCAAATTGTAATAGCACGTTACTATTAACTTTTCGATACAAGAAAATGGCATAAAAACCTTTAGTAAAATCATGTACTAAGGTCCTGCGACTGGGCGGAGGATTCACATCTGCCAACGAGAGACAGCAAATTGTGAGGCTATCGATCGTTTGTCATCGCCGCAGGCCTTTGTCATGACAGCCTCACCGGCTGCTGCGCCGGTCTGATCATTTCGCAGCCGCCTTCTTGTTGCGTTGGCTGGCTGCATGCGTTGTTGTGCGGACATCGACCTGCCCTGGGTCAGGCCGCTGGCCAGAGCCAGGCCGCGCCTCGCACGCCTGAGGAATCCCCATGCTTGTTCTTGAGCACCGGCGTCGAAATCACATCGCTGAACGCGTACCTGGGTATCAACCGGGGCAGTTCAGCATAAAGGCAGTCCATGTTCGACACGCCGCCGCCAAGAACGATGACATCCGGGTCCAGGATGTTGACCACTACCGCCAGTCCGCGTGCCAGCCTATCAGCATGGCGGGTCAATGCCGCGGCGGCGGCGTCATCCCCGGCAGCCGCCCGCGCCGGCAGGTTGCTGGCATCACGCGCGTCGGGTCCGTCGCAATCGCGCGCCAGCGCTGGGCCGGCGACATAGGTTTCTAAACAGCCATGCCGGCCGCACCAGCACAGATGGCCAGGCACCTCGCTGCCTGCGGCCCAGGGCAAGGGCGTATGGCCCCATTCACCAGCCACCCTATGCGGCCCGCGATGCACACGACCCCGCATGACGATGCCGCCACCGCAGCCGGTGCCAAGGATCACACCAAAGACAACGCCATACCCGGCGGCGGAACCGTCCGTGGCCTCGCTTAAGGTGAAACAGTTGGCGTCGTTCTCGACGCGCACCTCGCGGTTCAGCGCCTTGCTGACATCTTGATCGAAAGGATGGCCGTTCAGCCCAATCGAGTTCGCGTTCTTCACCAGACCGGTGGCTGGGCTGATCACACCCGGGATGCCGATACCCACGCTCCCGGTCACGCCAAGCTGCGTTTCCGCCGACCACACCAAGGTGGCGATGCCGCTTACTGTGCTCTGATAGCTTTGCGGCGTCGCCATGCGGTTTCGCAGCACCTGCCTGCCATCGGGGTCGAGCACGACGATTTCAATCTTGGTGCCGCCGAGGTCGATGCCGATGCGGTGCTGTCTCATGTTGGCCACTGTAAACACACCTCCATGCTCATTGCCCAGGCGAGTCTTGCCCTAGCGGCTCGTGATGCGCATCTTGCGGCTATGAGCGAGACCGTCCTGGATGTCAAAGGCATGAACTGCCCGTTGCCGGTGCTGCGGGCGAACCGTGCCTTGCGTGGCATGGCGGCAGGCGAACGCTTGCGCGTCCTGGCCACCGATCGCGCGGCGGTGGGTGATTTCCAGGCTTTCTGCCAGGAAACCGGTCACGCGCTGCTGGCTTGGAGCGAAGAGGCGGGATTGTTCAGTTTCGTCATCCGGCGTCGATCGGATGAGCCGCAACAGAAGGGGGTCCTGACGTGACAACGGCGTTGATCACCCATCCAGCCTGCCTTGAGCATGATACCGGACCCTATCATCCAGAAAGCTGTGAGCGGCTGCGGGCCGTGCTGACGGCACTGGAAGCCCCCGAGTTCACTGACCTGCTCCGAGAAGCCGCACCGGCGGCAACGGTGGAGCAACTCAGCCGGGTGCATCCGCGCGCCTATGTCGAGGCGATTTTAGCCATACAGCCCGATCTGGGCGAGCCTGTGCAGCTCGATGGCGATACTGTCATGAGCAACGGCAGCGCCGAGGCTGCCTCTCGTGCCGCAGGCGGCGCTTGCCTGGCGGTCGACGCGGTCATGGAAGGCTGGGCACGCGCCGCTTTCGCCGCCGTTCGCCCGCCCGGCCATCACGCCGAACCAAATCGCTCCATGGGTTTCTGCTTGTTCAACAACGCCGCGGTGGCCGCCCTGCATGCGCGTGCGGCCTGGGGCGTGCGGCGCGTCGCGGTGGTGGATTTCGACGTGCATCATGGCAATGGCACACAGGCCATGTTCGCTGCCGACCCGGATCTGTTCTATGCATCGTCTCACCAAAGCCCTTGCTACCCTGGAACCGGCCTGGCCTCGGAGCACGGCGTGGCCAATAACATTGTCAATGTGCCGCTGCATCCGCGCGATGGCGGTCCCGCATTCCGCGCCGCTTGGTCCGAAATCATCCTGCCGGCATTGGATGCCTTCGCGCCTGGGCTGCTGATCGTTTCGGCTGGCTTCGACGCTCACATCGCCGATCCGCTCGCGGAGTTACGGCTTGAATTGGGTGACTTTGCCTGGATCACGGAGCAGCTTGTCACGGTTGCCGACAAACACTGCGGCGGCCGGATCGTGTCGGTCATGGAAGGCGGCTATGACCTGAACGCCCTGGCGGCATCAGCCGCCGTGCACGTGCGTGGCCTGATGCGTGCTTGAGCTGGTTTTGAAGCGCCTCGGAACACGTGGCCTGACCCTGCAGCGATTGCGTCTAATCCGCCTCGCCCATCTTCGCCGCCAGAGCCGGCATCCGTGAGCGGCTTGGGGCCAGCCAATGCTGTAACTTGTCCAGGTACAGATAGATCACAGGCGTGGTGTAAAGCGTCAATATCTGACTGAGCGCCAAGCCGCCAACCATGGCGAACCCGAGAGGGCGACGAAGCTCGGAACCGGCCCCGGTGCCAAGCATAAGGGGGATACCGGCGAGCATGGCCGCCATGGTGGTCATGAGGATGGGCCGGAAGCGTAGCAGGCAGGCTTGCCGAATGGCTGACAAAGGCGTCATGCCGTCGCGGCGCTCGGCGTTGATCGCGAAGTCCACCATCATGATGCCGTTCTTCTTGACGATCCCGATCAGCAGAATGATGCCGATCAGCGCGATAACCGT
The DNA here is from genome assembly GCA_964248015.1 of uncultured Rhodopila sp. Classification (GTDB taxonomy): domain Bacteria; phylum Pseudomonadota; class Alphaproteobacteria; order Acetobacterales; family Acetobacteraceae; genus Rhodopila. The sequence goes on from CAXTXZ010000109.1 coordinate 7,046, forward strand.
CAGTTCGTAGTGGAACAGCATCAGGATAAGCAGCGCGCCGACGCCCGCCGATGGCAAGGTGGACAGGATGGTCAGAGGCAGTATGTAGCTTTCATACAGGATGCCAAGAATAATGTAGACGGTGATCAGCGCCGCGGCGATCAAGTAGGGCTGGCTGGCGAGGGATGATTGGAAAGCTTGGGCCGTGCCTTGGAAGGATGCCTGCAACGTGAGCGGCGTCGCCATGTCGCGCATTGCCGCGTTGATTGCATCCACTGCCTGACCCAGCGCCGCCCCTTGCGCCAGATTGAAGGAGACGGTCACAGCCGGGAATTGGCTTTGGTGGCTGATTGATAATGGCTGCACCGGAACCGTTGACCAGCTTGCGAAAGCGGACAACGGCACAGTCTGACCCGAAACCGAGTGCACATACAGCTTGGATAACGTGTCAATGTTGGCGGCTGCGTCGGGCAGTACTTCCAGCACCAGATGGAATGAGTTCACCTGGCTGAAATACTGAGTGATCTGACGCTGCCCAAAGGCGTCATAAAGCGTGTCGTCGATCACCTGAGGCTGCACGCCGAAACGCGCCGCCTTGTTGCGGTCGATGACCAGCGTCAGCGTCGTGCCGCCCGTCTGCTGGTCGCTGGTCACGTCCCGCAGCATCGGCAGGGTTTTTAGCCTGTTCAGAACCTTCGGCGCCCAGCTAAACAACTCGTCAAAATCCGCGTCCTGCATTGTGTACTCGAATTCTGTCTTTGTCGGCCTTGCGCTGACACGGACATCCTGCGCCGGGCGCAAGAAGGTGGCGCCGCCTTGGACAGTGGCGAATTTTGGCCGCAGCCGAGCAACATAGTCAGAGGCGTTGCCGCCGACGCGTTCCTCCCAGGGTTTCAGCGCAATGTAGAACTGGCCGGCATTGCCGGTGCGGCCGCCAACGCCCGCGCCGACGTTTGCCCCGAAACTGGCGGTGTCAGGATCGGCGGCGATGATCGCGTTGAACTTTTCCTGCAACGCGGACATCTCTTCAAAGGAGATGTCCTGCGCGCCCTCGGTCTGGCCGAAGACCACGCCAGTGTCCTGCGTTGGAAAGAATCCTTTCGGAATAGCGACGTACAAATAGACAGTGCTGCCAGCCGTCGCCAGAAACACCAGCAGCGTGATAAACCTGAACTTCAACGCAATATCCAAGGTGCGGCGGTAACCGCCAAGCATCGCGTCGAAAAACCGTTCCACGATGCGGTACGCCAGGTTATGGCCGCCGCTGTGATGCTTCAGGAAGCGGGAGCACATCATTGGCGTCAGCGTGAGCGAAATCAGCGCCGAGAGCATGACGGCGATCGTGATGGTCATGGCGAATTCGCGGAACAGACGGCCGACAATGCCGCCCATCAGCAACAGAGGGATGAATACCGCCACCAAGGAAAAACTGATCGAGATGATGGTGAAGCCAATCTCGCCGGCGCCCTTCAGTGCGGCCTCCATTGGCGCCATGCCGTCCTCGATGTGGCGGAATATGTTTTCCAGCACGACGATGGCATCGTCGACGACGAAGCCGACCGCGATCGTCAACGCCATCAGGGAGAGGTTGTCCAGGCTGTAGCCCAGCAGGTACATCACCGCGAACGTGCAGATCAGGGCCACCGGAACCGTGACGGACGGGATCACGGTTGCCCAAACACTGCGCAGGAACAGGAAGATGACCATCACCACCAGCGCGATGGACAGAAGCAGGGTGAACTGAACATCAGCGACCGATGCGCGGATGGTCAGCGTCCTATCCATGACCACGTTCACATGGACGGAGGGGGGGATCGCCGCTTCCAGCCGTGGAAGAGCCGCCTTGATGCGATCCACCGTAGCAATGACATTGGCGCCCGGCTGCTTGAAAACAATCAGCATGATGCCGCGTTTGTCACCCTGCCAAGCGGCGACCATACGGTTTTCCGGCCCGTCAACAGCCTGTCCGATGTCGCGCACCCGCACGGGCGCACCGTTGCGCCATGCGACTATGACATCGTCATAGTCCGCCGCCTTGGTCAACTGGTCGTTGTCGTAGAGTGCGAAGGACTGCTTGGGCGTGTTGATCGTGCCCTTGGGCGCGTCGACAGTGGCATTGGTCAGAACCACACGCACATCTTCGATTGTCATGCCCATCGCAGCGAGCTTCGCCGGGTCAACCTGAA
>CAXTXZ010000110.1:0-9205 GCA_964248015.1 uncultured Rhodopila sp.
GGGCATTGACGCCGCCGTACAAGGCGTTTCGCAGCATTGTTCAGGGTTCCTTGTCAGGGGTCGTGGCGGCGGGGGCCGTGGTGGCTGGGCCGTTGCATCCAAGGGGTTGCCGGACGGGCGCTTGGCGCGTGGCAGGCGCCCGGGCCAATCAACAATATGGTCTTCCAGCGCGCCGGCGCGGCGTTCGCTGATGGCTTTGCCGCGAACCGACACACCCGCCTGGTGCACCGTGTCGGGATCGCCGGACACCAGCGGATGCCACCATGCCAAGCCCTTGCCATCGCGCACGCGGCGATAGGCGCAGGAGGGGGGCAACCAGTCGATGCGCCTCAGCGCGCCTGGGGTCAGGCTGACGCAGTCGGGCACGCGGCGCTGGCGGCGCGCATAGTCGCCGCAGCGGCAGGAGTCGAGGTCAAGCAGCCGGCAAGCGACATTGGTGAAGTCAAGCTCGTTGCTGTCGTCGTGGCGCAGTTTGTGCAGGCAGCAGCGGCCGCAGCCGTCGCACAGGGATTCCCATTCGTCCCCCGTCATCTCCTCCAGCTTCTTGGTTTGCCAGAAAGGTTCCATGGGATTGGAGTTTACAGGCAAGGGAGGCTGTTTGCCAGGGCGGGGCCGGCGGATGGTTTTCCTGCCACCTCAGAAGCAGGCGGACTGTCCGCGCCGCTGCGGCGACAAGTCTTGCTGCTGGATCGGCGGGCGGCCGCCGGCCGGCGGCGGCTGGTCCGACCCCGTCCCTTGTGGCTGATAGCCGGGATAGGCCGGCGCGTATCCAGACGGCGGCGGCGCTTCGTATGGCCGCGCCGCCTGGGAGCCGCCGTAGCGGGTGAGCAGGCCGCGCAATGGGTCCGCGCCAGGGTTGCTGCCCTGCATTTGCATGACCAACTGGCGCGAGGCAAAGGGCTGGCCGTAATACGCCTGGTTCCAGCCCGTGTCGGCCGACATCACGCTGCCCTCCAGCGCGATGCCGCCGAACAACCCGCGGGACTCGGCGAAGGCGACGATGTCGGCGCCGACGGCGGCGGTGGTTGAGCCTTGGATGCCGGCGCCGAGGGTGGCGACGGCGATGCCGGCGTTCGCCCCGAGCTTGATCTGGCTGTCCATGACCGCGGCCAGGCCACGCTCGGTCATGATCAGCATGAACAACTGGTTGTCCTCTATGCCGAACTGGAAGCCGAAGCTGGCGCTGCCGATCGTGTAGAAGGCCGGGTAGGACCAGGTGCCGTTGCCGGCGCGGGCGAGCAGGACGCAACTGCCGCCCTCGCCGCCGAAAAAGAAGCCGGCCTTGAAGATGCGCGGGCAGATCATCACGGCCTTGGCGCGCCGCAACAGGTCGCGCGGGGCGTCGGAGACTGTCTGGGTTGTCAGTTCCTGGACGGTCAGGGCGGCCCGGTCCACCAGGGTCTGTTGCTCGCCGGACGCGTTGCCGGAGCAGGCTGCCTGCGGCAGCGCGAGCAAAGCCAGAGCGGCCATGGCCACGAAGCGAATCATGCGTGTTCTCCCTGTCGCGCGGCCTGCATAGTCCGAGTGGCCGAGTCGGGCGCAGGGTGGGGAGACAGAAGGGCGGTTTTATGGCGTGGTTCGCGCGGCCTGGCCCTTGCATCCGCCGTTGCGGGCTGTGCCGATGGACGTTCAGCGGTGTCATGGGGCGCTGTTTCGCGAGGAGGATGGGATTGATGACGCAGGGTTTGGGTGGCGCGGGCATGAGCCGGCGCGGGCTGATGGCGGCGGCGGGATCGCTGGCCGTGCTGGGCGTGGTCAATTCGGTGCGGGCGCAGGCGCCTGTCGAGAGCACGTTCGACCGGCTGCGGCGCACCAAGGTGCTGCGCATCGCGGCCCTGCCGGGGGAGTTGCCGTATTTCCAGAAGGACCTGGTGACGGGCGAGTGGTCGGGGGCCTGCATCGCCATGGCGCTGGACATCGCCAAGGTGTTCGACGCCAAGTTGCAGTACGTCGAATCGACCTATGGCAACTCGGTGCTGGATTTGCAGTCCAACAAGGTGGACCTGGCTTTCGCCTTGAATCCGACGCCGGCGCGGACGCTTTCGATCGGCTTCACGCGCCCGGTGCTGGTACATCCGTTCGGTTGCCTGGCGAAAAAGGGGTTGGCGCCGAAGACGTGGGACGACCTGAACAAGCCGGAGCTGAAGATTGTCTTTGATATAGGCTCCCTGCATGAAACGGTGGCACGACGTTATTGCCCGCAGGCGGACCTGATCGGCTACAAGACCCGCGACGAGTGCACGCTGGCGCTGCAATCAGGCCGGGCGGACGCGCATATCCAGGCGGCCTTGCTGGGGCTTTCCACGGTTGGGAAGAACCCGGCGCTGGGGCCTTATTATCTGCTAAACAATCCGTTCGTGGCGCTGCCGAGCTGCATGGGGGTGCAGCGGGAGCCGGACACGCGGTTTCGTGAGGTGCTCGATTCCTGGGTGGACATGAACCGGGGAACCGGACAGGTGCGGGAATGGCTGCTGGAAGGAGTGGCGAAGTTTGGTGTCACGCGGGACCAGATTCCGTCCAGCCTGACGTTCTGACGGACGCCAGGCACGGTCGCCGATGCAGTATCAGTGGGACTTCTTCTTCCTGCAGCGGTACGTGCCGCTGCTTGAACGTGGGGTAATGGTCACGCTGGGCTATACGGCGGTGACCATCTTTATCGGGCTGATCATCGGTCTGGTGGTGGGGCTGGGGCGGCTATCGCGGTCGTGGCTGGTGAACATTCCGCTGGTGGCCTTCATCGAGGCGTTCCGCTGCACGCCCCTGCTGGTGCAGATCGTGTGGTTCTATTATGCGCTGCCGGTGGTGCTGGGAATCCAGATCCCGGCGACGATGGCGGGGATCATGACGCTGTCGTGCTATACGGGCGCGTTCTATGCGGAGATTTTCCGGGGCGGGATCATCTCGATCGAGCAGGGGCAGTGGGATGCCGCCCGGGCGCTGGGGCTGGGGCGGTGGCCGGTGATGCGGCGGGTGATACTGCCTCAGGCCGTGCGGCGGATGATCCCGCCGTTCGTCAACCAGTCGATCACGCAGTTGAAGAACACGTCGCTGGTTTCGACCATCGCGGTGCCGGACCTTTTGTATAACGGAACGCTGATCACGGCGGATACATATCGGCCGCTGGAGGTCTACACGGTGGTGGCCCTGATCTATTTCGCGCTGCTGTTCCCGAGCACGTTGCTGGCGCAGGCGTATGAGCGGCGGTTGGCGCAGCGGCCCAGGTAGGCGGTCAACTGCAGCGGGACGTTGAACGCCGCGCGGGCGCCTGCGCTTGCCGGTCGTGGCGATGGATTGGGCGCGGCCATTGCGGCGCTTCCGGCGGCCGAAGCCCGCGTTGGCGCTGGTCTCGGTGGGTCGGAACGTATTGACGCCGCATAGGTGGCTGGCGGCAAACCTCTTGACGCACCGGAACCGACCGGCCAACAGTCCGGCCTCCCCGGCGAACCGGGCGTCCAGGAAAGGGAATGCAATGCGCCAAGGTCTGTCCCGCAGAGCGCTCGGCGGCTCCGCCGTCGCGCTGGGCGGCACGTTCGCGATCCTGCGCGGTGCGCGAGGCGAGGCGGGGCTGACGATCCGCTGCTCGCTGGATACCGCGCCGTCGCATGTGCGCAATGTCTCGATCGTCGATTACCTGAACAAGGTCAAGGACGCGACGGGGGGGCAAGTTTCCAGCGAGGTGTTTCACTCGGGGCAGCTTTATGCGGACCTGAACGTCGCCAAGGCGTTGCTGCAAGGCCAGGTGGACATGGCCGCGCCCGGAGGCTGGACGCAGACCGGAATCGTTCCCGACTGTGACTTCTGTCAGCTTCCCGCCTTTTACGGGCAGCCGATCGAGGTGACGGAGCGGGCCGCGGACGGACCGGCGGGCAACCTGGTCGTCAAGCAGATGGAGACGAAGCTACGGGTCAAGGTGATTGGCCCGTGGCTCGACCTGGGTTTCCAGAACTGGTACACGACGAAGAAGCCGCTGGCCTCGATCGAGGACATCAAGGGGCTGAAGATGCGCAGCCCGGGTGGCGCCGGCATTAGCTGGCGGATTAGCTTCTTTGGTGGCATTCCGAATACGACGGCTTGGCCGAACGTGCCGCTGTCGCTGTCGCAGGGCACCTTTGATGGGTTCGTATCGACCAACGAAAGCTGCGCCACGGCCAAGCTTTGGGAAGCCGGGGTCAAGTATTCTTACCAGGACCACCAGTACGTCGGGCAATACATGCCGATGATCAGCCAGGTGTTCTGGGCCAAGCTGACGCCGGATGTGCAGAAGCTGATGACCGACATCTGGTTCTCCAACGTGTCCACCTACCGGGCCAACGCCGCCGCGTCGCAGGCGCGGGCGCGCAAGGCGATGGAGGACGCGGGGGTGACGTTCACCGATCCGTCGGCCGATGTGCTGGCGGCCAGCCGCAAGCAGATGCAGGCGGGCGTCGCGACGCTGGTCAAGGACGCCAAGCTGTCGCCCGAGGTCGTGCGGCTGGCCGAGGCCTCCGCGAACGGCAACGCCTGAGCCATGGCGGTTCGTTCGGATACGATTTGGGACACGATTGAGCGGACGCTGGTGGGGCTGCTGGGCGCGCTGGCGATGCTTGTCGGGCTGGCGCAGGTGCTGGGGCGGTATTTTTTCCCGGCGCTGGCGATCTCCTGGGCCGAGGAAGTCATTGTCTACCTGATCGTCTGGGGGGTGATGATCATCTCCAGCCAGTTGGCGCGGACGGACGGGCATGTGCGGCCGGACCTTGTCCTGCGGCTGGTGCCGCCGAACGGGCAGCGCTGGCTGGAGGCGTTCAACTGCGTCGTCGCCCTGGCCTTCTGCGCCGGCATGATCTGGTATGGCTGGGAGATCGTCGATACGTCGCTGCTGCTGGATGAGCGCAGCTCCAGCGATTTGCAGTTCCCGATGTGGATCTATTACCTGGCGCTGCCGGCGGGCGGGGTGCTGATGATGGGACGCTACCTGATACGGCTGTATCGGTATGTGTTCCGGTTTGATCCGGCGACGATGACGGTGGGCCATCACATCCCGGACCATGAATTGCCGGCGAACCTGACCTCGGCCGGCCACTGACAGATGGCGGCGGTGCTTTTCCTGGTCATGTTCTTTGGCCTGCTGTCCGCCGGCATGCCGATCTTCCTGGTGCTTGGGGCGTGCGCGGCGGTGCTGTACGCGGTGTCGGGGCAGCCGATGATCGGCGTGGCGCAGGTGATCATCGACCACCTGAATTCCTCCACGCTGATGTCGCTGCCGCTGTTCGTCATGGCGGCGGCGTTCATGCGGCAGGGGGGCGTGGCGAAGGCGCTGGTGGATGTCTCGGCGGCGTGGCTGGGAGGCATCAGGGGATCGCTGGGGCTGGTGACGGTGGTTGCCTGCACGCTGTTCGCGGCAATTTGCGGGTCATCGGTGGCGACCGCGCTGGCGATGGGGACCATCCTGCTGCCGGCGATGATCGAGAAGGGGTATCCCCGGTCGTTCGCCCTGGGGGTGATCGGCGCATCGGGGACCATCGGCATTGTCATCCCGCCGAGCCTGGCGCTGATCCTGTATGGGATCGTGGCGGAACAGTCGGTGCCTCGGTTGTTCCTGGCGGGCATCCTGCCCGGCTTGTTGCAGGCCGCCGCGTTCTTCGGCTGGGTGTGGTATGACGCTCGGCGGCGCAACTTCCCGCGCGAGCCTGCCCTGCCGATGCAGGACCGGTTGCGGGTGACGGTGCGCGCGCTGCCGGCGCTGGCGGTGCCGGTGATCGTGCTGGTTGGCATCTACGGCGGCATCGTCACCGTGACCGAGGCCGCCGCGCTGGCCGCCGTGGCGGCGCTGCTGGTCAGCCTGGTTTTCTACCGGGGGTTCAGGCTGACGCAGACGTTGTCGGTGATCGCCGACGCCCTGCGCAGCGCGGGGACGATCATGCTGATCGTGGCGACGGCCCTGGCTTTTGGGCACTGGATGACGGAGTCGGGCGCGCCGGCGAAACTGGTGACATGGACGCTGGCGCATGACCTGCCGACCTGGGTGTTCCTGCTGTCGATCAACGTGCTGCTGCTGGTGCTGGGCTGCTTCCTGGAGGTTGTCGCCGCGCTGCTGCTGGTGATACCGATCCTGGCGCCGGCGCTGAAGCCGCTGGGCGTCGATCCGGTGCATTTTTCCATTATCTTCACGCATAACATGGAGATCGCGCTGATCCATCCTCCGGTGGGGCTGAACTTGTATGTGCTGTCCACGATCTCCGACGCGCCAATCGGCGAGGTGATCCGGGGGATCTTGCCGTTCCTGATCCTGCTGCTGATCGTGCTGGGGATCATCACGTACGTGCCGGCGCTGACGATGTGGCTGCCTCAGGCGGTGTATGGGAATTAGAGGATGGCCGCGCGATCCGGCTCGGGAGAAGAAATGCCGCCGACTCCGCTGCTGGACGCCAAGGATTACGACTCGCCCTCGGTTTTCCTTCCGGAGAACCTTCTGCGCGAGGCTCGGCGGCAAAAACATGTGCCATCCGGTCCGGTGCCGCAGGTCTGCGTGCTGGATCCGGACGGCGATGTCGTGCGGGCGTTTGGCGGCGGACGCCGTAACCCTCATTGGGCCTGCTACCACACCGACATGCACAACATCGTGCATGAGGATGAGACGTTTGGCGTCGTCGGCCGCGCGGTCGGGGCTTCGTACGCCGTGCTGGTGGCGGAGCAGTTGTTCGCCTCGGGCTGCGGCTTGCTGATCAGCGTCACTTCATCGGGCCAGATCGCGGCGTCCGGGCCAACGCCCTATTTCATCCTGATTGACCGGTCGCTGCGGGACGAGGGCACCAGCTTGCACTACTTGCCGCCGAGCGCCTTTGCGGTGGCTGATGCGGCGCTGGTCGCACGTATCGGGGGCGGGCTGGCAGGGCGTGACCCTCCCGTCCGGCGCGGCGCCACCTGGACGACCGATGCGCCGTTTCGGGAAACCAAGACCGCGATCAAAGCGGCACGGGCGCATGGCGTGCTGGCGGTGGAGATGGAAGCGGCGGCGTTGTACGCCTTCGCGGCGGCCAGGCAGCGGGCGGTTATCTGCTTCGCTCATGTCACCAATCAGATGGCCCGGGTGGATGGCGACTTCGAGAAAGGCGAGGCGAACGGCGCCCATGACGCGCTGGACCTGATCGCCGCCGCGGCGCGGGCCTGGCGAACAACCGCATGAAGCCGGAACCGAACCCGCTGAGCGACCTGGTGGCGTTCCTGACCAAGCCCGACTGGCCGACACCGGTGTATTGGGCCCTGCTGATCGCGAGTTGCTTCATCGCGTTCCGGATGTGGCGGCGCAAGCCGGTGCAGCGCAACGCCTATGCCCTGGCGCGGTGGGCGCTGCATGTCGTCATGGGCACGATGTGGTGGCAAGGCTCGCTTTGGAAGGTGCCTCCGAACTTTGGCGGCCTGAAGTATTTCATGCAGGAGATCGTGGACCACGCTTCCATTCCATTGCAAGCCTCCTTGGTTCAGACGGTCGTGCTGCCGAACATTGGCGTCTTTGGCTGGCTGGTCTACCTGACGGAGACGCTGATCGCCGTGTCGTTGATCCTTGGCGTCCTGACGCGGCCATTCGCTTTGCTTGGCCTCGCCATGGCGATGAACCTGTGGCTTGGGCTGTACTCGGCGCCGGGCGAGTGGCCTTGGACCTATGGGTTCCTGGTCGTTATCCAGGCGTGGTTCGTGATCGACCCGCCGGGCCGCTACCTAGGGCTGGATGCGCGGCGATTTAAAGACGAATGGGCCTGATCCCTTGGCTGGCTGGGCCGCGAAGCCACGCGCCCGGTTCGACGGCCGGGCTAATTGAGAGAATGCTCATTGCTTGGAATGATCAACGCGGGTGGTTTTGCCGCTTGACCGCCCTGGCGCATTATATGCGCCTGTCAGGGAGGCGACATCATGATCAGTCCGTTTGACCAATTGCCAAAGAACCAGGCGAACCACGCCCCGCTGACCCCGCTGACCTTTATCGAGCGTGCCGCCTACGTCTACCCTGACAAGCTGTCCGTTGTGCATGGCGACGAGCGTTGGACGTGGAAAGAAACCTATGCGCGGTGCCGGCGGCTGGCCTCGGCCTTGGGTCGGCGGGGGATCGGCAAGAACGACGTGGTGGCCGTGATGGCTCCCAACACGCCGCCGATGGTTGAGGCGGCGTTCGGCGTTCCGATGTGCGGCGCGGTGCTGAACACGCTGAACACGCGGCTTGATGCCGAGGCGATCGCCTTCATGCTGCGGCATGGCGGCGCGAAGGCGCTGATCACGGACCGGGAGTTCTCGCCGGTTATCGAGGGAGCGCTGGCTTTGCTGGACGACAAGCCTCTGGTCGTCGATATCGACGACCCTCGCTGGACGGGCGGCAAGCTGCTGGGGGAGACGACGTACGAGGCGTTCCTGTCCGAGGGCGACCCCGGGTACGCGTGGCAGCCTCCGGCGGATGAATGGGACGCGATCGCGCTGAACTACACCTCCGGCACGACGGGCGATCCGAAGGGCGTCGTGACGCATCACCGGGGAGCGCACCTGAACGCGGTCAGCAACATCCTCAACTGGGGGATGCCGCACCATTCCGTTTATCTGTGGACCTTGCCGTTGTTCCATTGCAACGGCTGGTGCTTTCCGTGGACGCTGGCGGAACGGGCCGGGGTGAATGTCTGCCTGCGCCGGGTGGACGCGAAGGCGATGCTTGACGCCATCCGCGACAATGGCGTGACCCATATGTGCGGCGCGCCGATTGTTTATTCGATGCTGATCAACGCGCCGGCGGAGTTGCGCGCGGGGGTTACGCATCAAATCAATGGCCAGGTGGCCGGGGCGGCGCCTCCGGCCGCGATCATCGAGGGGGCGGAGGCGATCGGCATTGAACTGACGCATGTGTACGGGTTGACGGAGGTCTATGGGCCGGCCGGCGTGTGCTCGAAGCACGAGGCCTGGAGCTTCCTGCCGATCGACCGGCGCGCGGAGCGGAACGGCCGGCAGGGCGTGCGGACACCGTTGCAGGAGGCGATGGCGGTGATCGATCCGGCCACGATGCAGCCGGTTCCGTGGGACGGCGAAACGATGGGCGAGATCATGTTTCGCGGCAACATCACCATGAAGGGGTACCTGAAGAATCCGGCCGCCACGGCGGAGGCGTTCGCGGAGGGCTGGTTCCACACCGGGGACCTGGCGGTCATGCAGCCGGATGGGTACGCGAAGATCCGCGACCGGTCGAAGGACA